>JADGFH010000787.1:364-3000 GCA_016743925.1 Labilibaculum sp. | reverse complement strand
AATTAGAACAAATCGTGAACTATTGCGAAACACAATGAAGGTAGAACAAAGTGAGCGGAGAAGAATTGCCATGGATCTTCATGATGGTCTTGGAGCAATGTTGTCTAGTGTAGGTTTGTATAGTAAAATATTAGAGCAAGAGTTTAAGGAAAATAAGCAGGCAAGTGGTAATTTAAATCAAATTACACAATTGTCTAATCAAGCTTTACAGACAGTCTCTGAGGTAATTAATAATTTGAATCCATCAATTTTAAAGCGGCATGATATTGTTGAATCTCTTGATCGATTATGCTCTAGAATCAATAAAATTGGAAAATTAAATTTGAAATTTAATGCTGATGAATTTTTCGGGGAAATGGATAAGAGTAGGGAAGTAATTCTCTATCGAATTTGTAATGAGTTAATCAATAATACTATAAAGCACGCAAATGCAACAAAAGCTTCTATCGTTTTAAGTCGTACGACCAAAGTCATGTTAAAATATCAAGATAATGGAATTGGATTTAATCGTGACCAGCCTTCAATAAACGAAAAAAATGGAATGGGCTTGTCTAATATCATCGATAGAATAGAATCAATAGGTGGACAATGTTTTATTGAAACATCAAAAGGGAATGGCTTTGCAATTAGTATCGAAATAGGAATTGATAAACGAAAGTAATTATGGATACAATAAAAGTAATATTGGTTGACGATCATAAGATTTTTAGAGATGGATTTCGTCAATTATTGCAGCGGTTTTCATATGTTGAAGTTATTGATGAAGCATCTAACGGATTAGAGCTATTGAAGGTGTTGGAAACAAAAGATCCAGATATTATTTTTATGGATATAAACATGCCTCACTTAGATGGAGTAGAAGCAAGTAAACGATCTTTAGAAACTTACCCAGATCTGAAAATTATAGCCCTAACAACCTTTCTTGATGATGATTACTTGGAGCAAATGCTAATGGCGGGAGTTGAAGGTTATATGTTGAAAAGTGCTGATATAGATGAGTTTGAAAAAGCGATTGTAAAAGTGTACAGTGGCGGCAATTATTTTTCAGATGAAATTGTTTCTCTTCTTTCCGATAAATTAAATATACTACGAAAACGGAAGGTTCAACAACAGGAATTACCGAAGCTAACAGATAGGGAGAATGAGATTCTAGAATTGATTTGCAAAGGCTTTGGTAATAAGCAAATTGCAGAGCAAACCTTTTTAAGCCCAAAAACCATAGAAAAACACAAGAGTAGTTTGTTTCAAAAAACAGGAACCTATAATACAGTAAATTTGGTAATTTATACTTTCAAACATCAGCTCGTAAAGTTCTAGTTTCCCATTGTTTTATTTACTGATTAATCGAATTTTCACATATTTAATAATACAAGTATCATTCTTACTTCCAAAGTAGGGATTTCCCCCTTGTAAGCGTATAGCCGTAATCCTATTTTTGCTAAATAATCTTCAAATAGAATATGATCTCATAGCAGGTGTTTCAGACTATGTTGTTGATTTATTTACAAGGAAAAGAAAGATATATGATACGTTTTTTTAAGCAAAAAAGAATATTTGATAGAATAAAGGATCCTTTGGTAGAATTTGTACGATTAGAGGCCTTTGGTGGGATTGTTTTAATGCTTTTTACTCTTCTGGCTATAGGTTTATCCAATTCAGCACTTAGTGAGTCATTTCTAGCGTATTGGAAGCAATATTTTGGATTTAAATTTGGCAATTGGGAACTAAGTAAAAGTTTTCTTCATTGGATTAATGATGGCTTAATGGCAGTATTCTTTTTTGTGGTAGGATTAGAAATAAAAAGAGAACTACTTACAGGAGGCTTATCATCAGTTAAAAAAGCGAGTTTGCCAATTTTTGCAGCCATTGGTGGGATGTTGGTGCCAGCTCTAATTTATGTTGCTTTTAATCAAACAGGATCAGGTACTCATGGTTGGGGAATACCCATGGCTACAGATATTGCATTTGCCCTAGGAATCTTGATTCTTTTAGGTAAACGGATTCCGCTTTCATTAAAACTCTTGCTAACCTCAATAGCAATTGTAGATGATATTGGAGCTGTGATTGTTATTGCCTTATATTATACAAATGAAATTGACTGGATTTATCTATTATATGGAGGTGGTATTTATAGTTTGTTGTGGGCTTTAAACCTCTTAAAAGTAAGAAGTATTCCAATTTTTCTAAGTCTGGGAGTTTTGCTTTGGTATGTACTTTTAAAATCGGGAGTTCATGCAACTTTAGCAGGTATCCTATTAGCATTTACAATTCCGGCAAGAGCAAACCGTAATGTTATTGAATTTGTTAGATCCAATACTGTTTTATTAAAGCAACTGGTAAACTCTCCAGAAGAGCATAAGATTATCAACAAAGAAAAGCATATTCAGGCTTCTGTTAGTGCCATTGAAGGAAATTGTGTAGAAGTGATATCTCCATTGCAAAGACTAGAGCATGCATTCCATCCTTGGGTAGCATATTTAATAGTTCCTTTGTTTGCCTTTGCTAATGCAGGAGTTTTGGTAAGTAGCGATTTATTAGCCCAAGTATTTGATCCTATTTCTTTAGGGATTATTCTTGGTCTATTCATTGGAAAACCATTAGGAATCTTTTTATTCTCTTATGTCGGTGTTTATTTA
>JADGFH010000787.1:0-354 GCA_016743925.1 Labilibaculum sp. | reverse complement strand
TTTGCTCAAAAACCATCAGAAATTTGTTGGTCACAAATTATAGGAATTGGTTTCCTGGGAGGAATTGGATTTACAATGTCATTTTTTGTCTCTCAACTTGCCTTTACTGATCCTTCTGTTTTAAGTCAAGCAAAAATAGCAGTGCTAATAGCTTCAATAGGATCAGGAGTGCTTGGATTTGTAATTTTAAAAGTGTTTTGTCGTAAATAAGCGTAATGCATATTTTTCATAGATTAGTTTTTTTGAAGGCCGGAATGTATGTTCCGGCCTTCTTGCATTTATAAAGTCTCTTATTATTCATAAATACTAATTTTTTTAACTATTCAGATTGACTTGTATTTCAGATGGTTTAGT
>JADGFH010000049.1 GCA_016743925.1 Labilibaculum sp. | reverse complement strand
GTTATCACCCAACTGGTGCTCTACAGATAATATCCCAATTCCAAAGAGGAATTTAATTATTTAATCTAAAATTTTAATTTATGAACAAAAATCTGCCACAGAGTTTCTTTAATAGGAAACACTGCAAATCTTTGCTAGTATTAAAGATTACAGCGATGCTCATTTTCATGAGTTCGTTTCAAATTTCGGCTAGCGCGAATGTAAAAAACTCCAATTTGAATATCAGCCTTGCTGATCAATCATTACAAACCCTAGTTGAGGCATTTAGAGAAATAAGAAATACTAGTGAATTTACTTTTGTGTATGATTTAGAGGATGTGAAAGATGTTAGAATTGCTGCTCTTAATCATCAAGATGCAACGGTTGAAGAGATTCTGGATGATTGTTTAAAAAACACGAATCTATCTTATGAAATAGTAGATAAGGTCGTGATTGTAAAGGAAACTGATGTGGCTTCTGTTCAAAAGTCGGTGCAACAAAAAAAGAATATTTCAGGTACAGTTGTCGACGAAAGTGGCGAGTCAATGCCTGGTGTATCCATTTTTGTAAAGGGAACAACAACTGGAATCACCTCTGCAATCGATGGAACTTATAGCTTAGAATGTTTAGCTAGCGCCAAGACATTAACTTTCTCCTTTGTTGGAATGAAAACTCAAGAAATTGAAATTGGGGACCAAACAATTATAGATGTTGTGATGGCAACCTCTTCGATAGGTGTCAATGAAGTTGTTGTTACCGCCCTGGGTATTAAGAGGCAAGAAAAAACACTAACCTATTCTCAACAAACCGTTAGTGGCGAAGACTTATTAAAAGCCCGAGACATTAATTTCGTTAATGGTTTATCGGGGAAAGCTTCAGGTTTAGAAATTAAAAAAAGCAGTTCGGGAGCTGGTGGTTCTACAAAAATTGTATTAAGAGGTAGTAAATCGCTAACTGGTAATAGTGAACCCCTTTTTGTAATAGATGGTATTCCAATGGCCAACAATAAAGGTGGTCAACCAGGAATGTGGGGAGGTGCTGATCAGGGAGATGGCCTATCACAAATCAACCAAGAGGATATTGAAAGTATTAGTATCTTAAAGGGTGCTAACGCTGCAGCTCTATACGGAAGCCAAGGGGCTAATGGTGTTGTTGTTATAACAACCAAAAAAGGGAAAAAGGGAAAGACAACAGTTAGCGTCAGTTCTGGTATTACCTTTGAAAAGATTATTGAAACACCTGAGCTCCAATTTAAGTATGGAAGTGAAGGTGGTGCCAAAGAAAGTTGGTCTTATACTTCAGGCGATTACGAAAGTAATTATGTGGACGACTTTTTCCAAACAGGCTACAATGCAGTCAACTCTGTTGCCGTTAGTGGTGGTAATGAAAAAACAACTGCATACTTTTCTTTTTCTAATACTTCAGCTAAAGGGATTGTACCAGAAAACAAGTACAACAAAAACAATCTGACCTTTAAGCAATCAACAAAATTATTAAACGACAAGTTGACTATTACGTCGAATGTAATGTTAACATCAGAAGAAGCAAACGGTCGACCTCCGGCTGGATATTACTTAAACCCACTTACCGGTTTATATTTCTTTCCTCGAGACAGAGATTTTGCTTCTTACAAGGATAATTATCAGGTTTTTGATGATGATAGAAATATGAATCTCCAAAATTGGTTTGTTTCTGATCATCACCAATCCAATCCTTACTGGATAGTGAATAAACAACCAAAGACAGATTTAACGAAACGTGTAATATCAAACGTTGCATTAAATTATGAAATTTCGAAAAAGTTGAGAATTCAGGTAAGAGGAAATTATGACTATGCTGAAAAATCATTTGAACAACAACATGCTGCTGGTTCGAATCGAAGTAACGTGCACGAAAATGGACGTTGGGATTATCGTAAATACAACGATGAGTTGATTTATACAGATGGAATATTGTCTTATAATGATAAATTTGGTGATTTTAGCCTAAGCCTTCTTGCTGGTGCAAGTTACGAAAAATCAACTTATGGTGTTGGCGTTAGCGTAAACACTGGTGGTACAGGTTTGCGTTATGCCAATGAATTCAACTTCCAAAATATTGAATCAAATGTTCAAGTACAATCAACCTACGGTAGCAAAAAAATTAAGCAAGGTTTATTTTCAAATGTTCAATTAGGCTATAAAGAGATGTTGTTTTTAGACCTTTCAGGTAGAAATGACTGGGCATCTACATTAGCAGGAACAGGGAATGATTCTTACTTCTATCCGGCAGTTGGTTTAACAGGTATAATAAGTGAGATGACAGAATTACCTAACTTTATTTCCTTTGCAAAGGTAAGAGCTTCGTATTCACAAGTGGCCAATGAAGTCCCTTTTAACCGAGTTAATCCACAACATACCATTACATCTGGGGGTGGTGTTAAACGAAATACTGAAAGACCATTTGCCAATTTGAAGCCAGAAATGATCAGAAGTTTTGAGCTTGGTACCGACTGGCGTTTTATGAATGGAAGACTAAGTTTTGACCTTACCTATTATAATATTAATAGTCAGGATCAATTCATTCGTCTTGAAGCACCTTCGGGTTCAGGCTACTCGTGGTACTATGTTAATGCTGGAGAGATCGTAAACAAAGGTTTTGAAGCATCGCTTAATGCAACACCAGTAAAAACAAATAATTTTACTTGGAAAACAACTTTCAATTTCACAAAAAATATCAATGAGGTAATCGAATTGCACCCCGAATTGAAAAATCCTATTAGTACAGGAAGTTCAGAAGGTTACGATTCTAAAATTGTAGCTGGTGGTTCTATAGGAGATATTTATGTGAAAAAATTCCAACGTGATGAGCAAGATCGTATTATTCTTGATTCGAAAAGTGGAGCTCCTTTAAAAACTAAAAATACTGAATTGATCGGGAATTTAAACCCTGATTGGAGTTTAGGATGGAATAACAATTTATCCTATAAAAATTTCGATTTAAGCTTTCTAATCAACAGTAAAGTAGGTGGTAAGGTTGTTAGCCAAACCGAAGCGATGTTAGATGGATATGGAGTTAGTCAAAGAACAGCTGATGCTAGAGATAATGGAGGTGTAGCTATTAACGCCGTGCAAGATGGTGCTTCTGTAAACAAAATTGATGCTAAGCTTTACTATACTGCAACTGGTAACCGAAATGGTATAAAAGAACCTTACGTTTACAGCAGGACTAATATCAGATTAAGTCAACTTGCTCTATCGTATAACTTTAATATGAAAAAACTTAATCTACCAGTGAAAAATGCGAGTCTATCACTTGTTGGACAAAACCTATTCTTTATTTATAAAGATGCTCCTTTCGATCCGGAACTGGCTATGAACACAGGAAGAGATTACCAATCCTTGGATAATTTCAATTTACCTGCTACCAGAAGTTATGGATTTAATATTAAAGTAACCTTTTAATTAGATTAATTATGAAATATATTGTTTATATAACAACAGTGATATTTGCACTGATTTTCAGTGCATGTACCGATAATTTTGAAGAGGCGAACAATAATCCTATTCAAATTTCGGATGAATCACTTAAACAGGACTTTAACCATTTGGGTGCATTTTTTCCAACTATGTTGCAAAATTTATTTGGAGGACAAGTTGAGCATAATTTAGTGAATGAATCATTTGTTAGGCATTTGGCAACACCAACTCCTTTTGTAGGTGGCGTTAATAACACAACTTATTACATTCGTTGGAATGGATTCTGGAATCGTAATTACAATTCCATTATGGCTCCATCGAAACAAGTTATAGAAATTGCCGAAGATGGTGGATTTGATGTGTTTGTTGAGTGGGCTCGTTTGGTAAGAGTGCTTGCTATTTCTAGATTAACTGCCTACCATGGACCTGTTATTTATTCTAACTATGGCTCATCCGAACAAACAATTTTATATGATAGTGAGAAAGACTTGTACAATACATTTTTCACCCAATTAGATGGAATCCTGACTGTACTAAATGCAAATAAGGATTATGTGGGCTTGAAAAAATTCGACGCAAGCTATAATGGAGATGTAAACAGTTGGATAAAACTCGCCAACAGTATCCGATTAAGATTAGCCATCCGCTTGTCTAATGTTGCTCCAGAACTGGCTAAAACCCAAGGAGAGAAAGCATTGAGCGCGCCAGGTGGACTCATCGAAACCAATACTGACAACTTTAATATTTCTTTATATGGTGGTCGTTTTACTCCTGCAATTATTTGTTTTGATTGGGGTGATACTAGAATGAGTGCAACTATGGAGTCTGTTCTTATTGGATATAAAGATAATAGAATTGAAAAATATTTTAATCCAGCTACCGATGCATCTTTATATCCAGATCACTCCGAATGGCCGTACAAAGGTATTAGAAATGGAGCCGAAATGGTTGCTAAAGATGATCGACTTGCTTTTTCAACCATTAATGAAAATTTTAAGTCAGTAACCGAACGCCGGTTTATGACCGCTTGTGAAGTTCAGTTCTTAATGGCCGAAGCAGCCTTAAGAGGTTGGACCGGAACCGGAACAGCGCAATTTCATTACGAAAAAGGAGTAAAAGAATCTTTTGCTGAATGGGGTGCTGGTGGTGCAGATGCCTATCTTTTAGATGAAACTAGTTTACCACTTGATTACAACGATCCTATAGCTACGGGTGATGTCAATGATTTTACCAGCCGTATTAAGGTCACGGTAAAATGGGATGAAGCAGCCAGTAATGAACTTAAATTGGAAAAGATTATCACTCAAAAATGGATTTCTGGTTTTACGAATACGATCGAAGCTTGGGTTGACCATCGCAGAACGGGTTATCCAAAACTTCCTTACAACTACAAAAATGACAGTAGTGCTGATTGGGGTATTATAGCGGATGATGATTTCTTAAGAAGAATGCCATTTCTCAAAAACGAGCGTGATTATAATCCTGAAGGAGTAGCTGATGCCACAACGAAACTTGGAGGATCAGATGAAATCGGTACTCGCTTATGGTGGGATACTGGTTTAGCTAACTTTTAATAGAAAACTTATTTTCATCTCAATAATTTTAAATGTCGCTCTATTTCATAGAGCGACATTTTTTATATCTATAAATCATCCTGTTTGCTATACAGAGCTTATCTATCCCAGTTTTGTATTCTGCTTTAACAATTGTATTCATTTCTTTAAATTTTTTTTGAATATTAAAGAAAACACCAACAAACCACTACAATTGGTTTGCTCAAAATATAATTAAGTAAATTTATGAAGCTTGTTTCCATGGATCATTAATAAAATTATTCTTTACATTTGATCAAGTACCTTTGCCATAATTATAAGTGAAAATTTATTTCTAAACAATATGAGACTACCAATATTCATTTTTCTACTGATCACTTCCATTTCGATTTATGGCCAACCTTCCATAAGTTTCACTTTTGATGATGGCACAATGCAGGATCGTGGCGAGTTCAAATTTGAGGATTGGAACAATATGCTCCTCAATTCACTTGATGATGCTAATATTAAAGCTGTATTTTTTGTAAAAACCCAAAACAAGTCAAGTAAGGAAGGCCAATATCTTATAAACTCGTGGAATAATAAAGGACATAAAATTGCTAATCACTCTTATTCCCACCCAAATTTCAATAGCAAGAAAAATAGTGCGGTTAAATTTAAAGAAGAACTACTAAAAGCCGATTCATTAATCAGCAAATACAGTAACTATACTAAATTATTCAGGTTTCCATATCTCAAAGAAGGAAGAGATCAGGCCAAAGTCGACAGTATTCGTAATATTATGAAAGAACAAGGGTATCATAACGGGTATGTTACAATTGATGCATCAGATTGGTATGTTGATAGTCGATTAAGAAAAAGATTAAAACAAGAACCAAAAGCAGATATTGAAGGATTTAAAAACTTTTATCTACAACATTTGTTTGAGCGAGCATCATTTTATGAAAATCTTTCTTTTGAACTAACAGGTCGACATATAAACCATACCCTCCTTTTGCACCATAATTTGGCGGCCGCACTATTTTTAGATGATTTAATTGATATGTTTAAATCTAAAGGTTGGAAAATAATATCAGCTGATGACGCCTATAATGATTCGATATATAACAAAATACCACATCACGCTGGAGAAAGTTTGATCTGGAGTTTAGCCAAAGACTCTGGTAAATTTGAAGAAAAACTTAGATACCCTGCTGAAGACAGCCGTTATGAAAAAGATAAAATGGATCAACTCGGATTGTAAAGTCGAAAAAAATCCCTGAAATTGAATTCAGGGATTTAGTATTGATAATTCTTATTTTTCTAGTAATACCAAATTGTCAATAAAATCTTCGTCGCAGCGTGTTCCGTAAGGATCTATAGCTACATATTCTGGTAACTCATCAACAAGGAATTTGATTTCCATCTCTTCTTGATTGATTTGATGAGACTTTAGATAGATAACATCATCCTCCTTATTTGCCATGCTAGGGTGCTTAGAGAAGAACCCAATTGTTATAGGTTCATTTATATCTATTGCCTTTTCGCTGCCATCAGCTTGGGTTTCGAATCGCTTCGACAATAGTTTAAGACTAATTTCGTACTGCCCGTTTTCAAGTTGCTTGTATTCTGTATGATCTACTGACAGATCGTAGGTAATTACACGCTTAAACCAATCATCAATTAAGACATGTTGCTCAGGAGGAGTTACATTGTAAAGATCCTCAATGAATTCGAGTGTATTCGCTCCAAACTCATCATCTTCATTACGATGTCGATCTGTTATGCTACGCAAAACAGAATTCAATTTTTCTTCACCCAATAAATCACGTAAGGCTAACATGATGGTATAATTTTTTCCGTAGGAAATATAGCTCTGTCCATCTACAATATATAAGGGCGGTTCAAGCTCTGAAGCGTAAGCTCGACCTCTAAAATATCTGCTATTCGCATTTTGACTCAATTGCCAAACTGCACTTTTTCCATACATATTTTCAAGGATGACCGCCTCGGTATATTTGGCAAAACCTTCGACGAATATAGAGCCACCTTTTATCATCTTTGGTATCAAAGTATGTCCCCACCACTGGTGTGAAATTTCATGAATAACTCTTTTTGCCACCAAGTTGAACTCTTCTGAATCTCTAGTATCAACCATATACAGTCGATCTTCGACCATACTTATAAGCCCAGGATGTGCAAATCCACCAAATGGCCAGTGTCCTGGGATTTCAGCTATTCGAAGATGATCAAATGCGTAATCACCAAAATTCTCGATACAATATTTCAAAGCCTCCTTTGTGCTTTTCGAAATGTCTTCGAGATTATATTCATGGCCTTCATGATAATACTGCTCTAAGCTGATTCCCATAAACTCTTCCTTCGTAGTAGCGTATTTGGCAGAAAAATAAGCCATAGTTGGTAGAATTTTATTCTCAGCTTTATAGTGATAATAGTTCCTGCCATTCTCAGTCCATTGTTTCAATAACTTTCCTGAGCCAATAGCGATCTCATCAGCTTGAGTTGAGATAATGGTTTCGTAATCAAGTCGCCCAAAACTAATATCACTCATATGTATGTGCTCATCTTCAACACTTTCATCTTCTATACGAGGTAAACCCCTTTTCTCTCTTTCGAAATTATCCGATATTTCAAGACTACTGCGATAAGCTAAACGTGGCTCAAAACTTCGAAACGAAATATAAGTTCCATTAGCAACAATCTCCTTCGAAGTTTCATATCCTTTTAGTGCCTTACGAATTTCGTACTTGAACTTGACTTCTTCCTGAGATTTAACAGGCTCGTTGAATTCAAACAAGTAGGTTCCGAAAAGAGAATCATGCTCAACTAGCTTTGCATTTTCGAGTTGAATAGAATGCAAAGGCTCTTTTTCTGTTATAAAAAGCTTAGATATTGGATGATCATGCTTGTTTCTCAGAATTTGATTAGCCTTGATACTATAGGTTTGCTCATTAGGGTACAAATCCACTTCGGTTTTAATAGAAACACGGTGCAAATAATCCAACTCATCGTATTGTTTGAATTTACGTTCATAGGCTTCTTTGTAATCAAGAATATCTGTAGAGGAGTAATAGTCGCCAAGCACATTGTTTTTGTAATAAATGGTGCCCCCTGATGTAAGTAAAACAAGGCAAAAAACAGCTAAGATTGTCAATTCCCATTTTTTCCAATTTGAGAGCACTTGCTTAAGATGAAAACGAATGTTTGTTGCAATACCTCTCTGCCATAACTTAAAAGATATGAGTGATAAAATACTTGCCAAAGCCATCCAATAAAAACTCAGATGATTGAATAGAGTTGCTTCACCAGAATAGCCCGTCATATTGTTGTAAGATAATCTCGGTAGGAAACCAAATCGCAACATGTCATGTTCTAATCCAATTCGTGGCGCTAAGAAACAACCCAGAATAATCAATCCCGTAATACCCATTCCCAGATATTTATTTCTGACCAAGCTCTGAATAAAAAGGGCCATCATACTAAAAATAATAAGCTGCATTCCTTGGTAGTAAAACATGGCTAAATATTGCCCCATATCGAAATTGAAATAGCCTTTGGATATCTGAAAGCCAATAGCAACAAGAATTCCTGAGCTAATCAATAAAAGAGGAAGCAAAATAAGGGCTATGAATTTTGATGAAAATAAAACCCAATTTGCCACAGGCGTTGCATCAATAATTCCATTGAAATTGAGACTTCGCTCTCGCCAAACCAATTCACCACTATAAAAAACAATTAGGATGAAACTTAAGATGGACAAAGGATCAGTAAAAAGATCGATGAGTATATTGGTGAATGGATATAAACTATCATTGTAGGCTCCTCCATCATTTATAGTGGAATTGATTTCCATAAATACAATGACTAACCAAATACTAATAACGCCTAAAAAAGGTAAGCTTTTAAACACGCCACTCAGCTCTATCTTCAGCAAGGAGAAGAATGAAGCACGTTGTGATTGACTTCCCACTATGGCTTTAGTCGGTTTGTAAGTCTTCAATTTTTCTGACTTATCAGCATTAGCAAGAATTTTTTTCACTTTCTGACTGACCTGTCTAAAGGAAAACAGAAAATAGGTGCCGAATAAAACACCAGTCGTAAGAGCAATCCATAGAATTCGATTCCACATGTATAGACCCGAGAAAGATAAGAACTGTGTATTTTTTTGATAAGGTGTCCAAAACTGGGTTTGCTCAAAGAAAGCTGCAATTCCAAAAGGATCTGCCAAAGCTGCTAAAGCCATCCCTTCAGGGGTAGCCGGAACAGATTGAGCCATTAAAGGAGAATTCAGAAACATAGAACTAATCAGGTACAACATGTAGATAAAAATGGCAGACACATAAGTCGCCAAATTGCTTTTACTTAGCGTACTTGTTGCAAAAACTAAGGCTGAACAAATAAAAATATTGGGTACAACAATAAGTAGCCAAGCCCATACATATGACATGAGGTGGAAATCAGCCACTCGTTCCGGATCTAAATCCGAAACAGTTATCGCTACTGCATAACCAATTAAAAAAGGTGTAAAGACGAGTAAGCTACTCACAAATGCTCCCAGGTAACGGCTCCAAAAGAATTGCCATTTCTTTATGGACGTGCTATAAATCATGTTTTCCATATTATAGCGTCTATCACGAAGCATACCGCTAATGGCAAAAAACATCACGATAAACAGGCTAGATAAGCTGAATAAGCTTGTAAAAAAGAATATCTGATAAGTTGAGTTGAAATCGACATTGGCAGGTGCAAAAGCTTGTCTGCCGGCCACCCAACCGAAGAAGGCAAAAAGACCTGCTAATAGAGGAAAGGCGCGTTGTTTTAGCTGATAAAAAGCTTCGAAACGTAATAATTGAATGATCATATCTTAGGCTGTTTTTAGAGATGAATTTGTAAGTACGGTAGCAAAATAAAGATCTTCAAGACTTGGATCTACTCTATCGAAACCCTGCTCTGGAACAGAATCAGAAATCACTCGAATTTGAGTTTCACCTGATACCAATTTTGTAGAAATAACTTTAAAGGCTTTGCGGTAGGCAGCAACATCTTGCTTTTTAATCATCTTACTCCACACTTTACCTTCTATACCCTTAACCAGTTGAGAGGGATTTCCTTGAGCCACAATCTTACCTTCAGCAAGTATGGCCATATTCTTACACAAATCACGAATATCTTCAACAATATGGGTCGATAGAATGACGATTACATTCTCTCCAATTTCACTAAGGAGATTTAAGAAACGGTTTCGTTCTTCAGGGTCTAGACCTGCCGTGGGTTCATCTACAATAATAAGTTGAGGATTGGCCAGAAGTGCTTGTGCAATACCAAAGCGCTGACGCATACCACCAGAGAATGTGTAAACTGATTTTTTGCGATGCTGATACAAATTAGTTTGTTGCAATAGGGCTGTTACTTGATTCTTACGTTCCTTTTTATCAAGTATCCCTTTTAGTACAGCTAAATGATTCAGTAATTTTTCAGCTGATATTTTAGGATACACACCAAATTCTTGAGGCAGATAACCCAAGTTTTTTCTCACCTCTTGTGGCGAACTAATAATATCAACATTATTAAAATTGATGCTTCCTGAACTTGGCTCCTGAAGCGAAGCAATGGTTCTCATTAGAGACGACTTCCCTGCCCCGTTGGCTCCAAGCAAGCCGAACAAGCCATTACTAATATTTAGCGAAACCCTATTTAAGGCTTTGACTCCGTTTGGATAGGTTTTAGACAGGTTCTCAATTGTTAATGTATTCATATGATTGTGATTTTTAGTTTGATTCTGATCAAACCTATCACTAATCAAAACACCTTACTATTAAAGATGTCACATGGGTTTCTTTTTGATACATACATGTTTATAAGTCTTATGAATCGGCTTGAATTAAAAAACGATGGTGTTGGTATCGATTCTGATAGTGTATGTCAATTAACTTGTACGTCAGAAATTTCATTCCTATTTTCGATGTATGATAGATTTTATAAAAAAATACAAAGCATTCGGAATCGGCTTATTAATAGTCGTTCCCACAATCTTAATTCTGCACCAGATTAAGTTTATACTCATACCTGATGATGCTCCGATAGAAATCTTTCTGGTTTTTACTTTTTGGTGGTTTATGATCTCGCTACCTATTCACAAAATAGATTATCTGAAAAAAAATAAGAATACTATATATAAAATTGGTGGCCTCATGCTACTCTTTATACTAGCAATGGTTATTGATTCTAATATGAGAATGCCTGACAATCCAGTCACTTTCCTTCTCTTATTAATGTTCTGGCTAGGAGGTCTATATCTTCTCACGCCTGCATTTGTCAAGAGATACATGAAACTAATTCTTGCTATATATGTGAGTGCCATGCTTTATTTCACCTATGTACGCTTATTCTCTGGTAATTTGGAAACTTATATCGAGATTAAAAAAGAGATGGCTATTAGCTTCTTCTTTTTTCCTATTCCGGTGCTCATTGCACTTTGGCTTTTTGAACAGTGGAAATGGTTGAGAACCTTACAGGCAGATAAATCGAAAGCTGAATTGGCCTTACTAAAGACACAAATCAATCCACATTTCTTTTTCAATACACTGAATAATCTATATGCCTTAACGGTAAAGCATTCCGATCAGGCACCTGCCGTTATTTTAAAGCTATCGGAAATGATGAGATATACCATTTATGAAGGTAAAAAAGACTTCGTGTCGCTAAAAGAAGAAATAGAATATCTAGAGAACTACATCGATTTACATCGAATTCGCTATCACAAAAGTGTTGATATTCAATTTTCGCATACCATAGGGGAAACTGATAAAATAACACCTTTGCTGTTTATTATTCTATTGGAAAATGCCTTTAAGCATGGTGTTGAGAGTTTGAGTGACAAAGCCTACATTCATATCAATTTACAAAGCAATGAGGACGGTATCCAATTTACAATCGAGAATAACTTTGAAGCTAGTGAGTCGAATCAAGAAAAGGGAATTGGTCTAGATAATATCAAACAAAGGCTAAAATTGATTTATCCGAAGCAACATGAGCTACATATCTCTGAAAAAGAATCTATCTTTAAAGTAGACTTAAAAATAATGGCAGGATGATAAAATATATTATTGTAGATGACGAACCTCTTGCGCATGACCTTATTGAAGGTTTTTGTGAAATTCTTCCACATTTACAATTGGAGAAACATTGTTACGATGCCATGGAGGCCATGCAATTCCTAAACTTCAATCAAGTTGATTTAATGTTTCTTGATTTGAACATGCCAAAGCTTAGTGGATTCGATTTTTTACGTACACTTAGCAAACCTCCCAAAGTAATTGTGACTACCGCTTATAAAGAATTTGCTTTGGATGGCTACGAATTAGATATTGCTGACTATCTGTTAAAACCATTTAGTTTTGAACGATTTATTAAGGCCGTAAACAAGGCTATTGGAGATAATCCTCAATCTGCGACTCCTGATAATAATGTGGAAAATACTAATGTGCCACAAGCAACAAATAAACGCTTTTTTGTGAAAGGGGATAAAAAATACCATCAAGTAGACTCAGAAGAAATCTTATTCATTGAAGCCTATGGTAATTACACCAAAGTCTTTCTTAAAGAAGAGATGATTATCAGTCATGAAAAAATATCTTACTACGAATCCTTATTAGATGCCCAATATTTTATGAGGATTCACAAGTCCTTTATAGTGGCACTTGACAAAATTAAACTGATAGAGGGTAACCGGATTTCGGTCAATGAGCATGAAATTCCAATTGGTCAAACCTATAAAAGTTTGGTAAGTAAACTCTACAACTCTTAATTCCCCACGAATGATCTGTATAAACCTGGAAGTGAGAAAAATTATCCAATTTTTAAAATTATAATATGAAAGTATTAGTCGTTGGTGCAAGCGGAGCAACTGGAAAGCTATTGGTAAAACAATTGCTTGATAGTGGACATGAGGTTAAAATTATTGTACGGTCACCTGAAACGTTGCCAGAATATATGAAGAGCAGCAATAATTTGACTATAATCTCCGCGAGCCTTTTAGATCTTAGTAATGCCAAGATGGAACAAATTGTTGGCGGTTGCGACGCGCTTGCTTCATGCTTAGGTCACAATATGAATTTGAAAGGTATATATGGAAAACCTCGTAGATTGGTTACCGATGCTACCCGCAGATTATGCCAAGCTATAATAGCAAACAATTCAGAAAGGCCAATCAAGTTTGTACTCATGAATACGAATGGTAATAGAAATCGAAATTTACAAGAACCGATTTCCTTTAGTCAAAAATGCGTAATCGGACTTCTTCGTTTGATGTTACCTCCCCATGTTGACAATGAGCAAGCAGCAGATTATTTGAGAACTCAAGTTGGGCAAAACAATAAGGCAGTTGAATGGGCAACAGTTCGTCCTGACGGTTTGATTGATGAGGAAGATGTTAGCAAATACGAGATACATCCTTCACCGACACGAAGCGCAATTTTTAATGCAGGACAGACAAGTCGAATAAATGTTGGACACTTTATGGCTGATCTAATTTCCAATGATGAAACCTGGGAAAAGTGGAAAGGTCAAATGCCTGTGATTTATAATTCAGCTACATCATAATCGATAAAAAGGACGCCTATCAGCGTCCTTTCATCATAGTATTATTTCTATTTGCTTCTGAGTTTTTCTATTTTATGTTTGTATAAATCAAGGCCACTTATCTCGTAAGCTATTATAAGCTCCTTGATTGCATTTTTCACATCATCTTGAGCTATATAATAGTCAGCCATAGAGTCGTGAGCATTGGCACTTTTAGGGTAATATTTGATCGCCATATTGAAAAAAGCGTACGACTTTTTCATTTGTCCAAATTGCATGTACATGTAGCCACCCATATTAAAAAGCTCCTCATCTGCGGGTGGAGCAAGATATCCAAAATGGTGCTTTAATTTTTCTTCACGTTTCCTGACAAGTACTAGCAATTCAGCTAGTGGCGTTTCAGGATTGCTAAATGTTTGTCCAGATTCCAGTTGATACCAATCAAAAAGAAAAAGTAAACCATCGCGCATTGATGGTAAGGGAACTGTGCCATGTAAATCGTTGGCATAGCTTTTCCATGCAAAGCTTAATCCGTTCTGTTTTTGTGTCTCGATAAAATTCGAAAAATTAATAATAGAACGCGCAAAGAGCGTAAATTCCGAAGTGTCTTGCATCACATTCTCCAATGTGATTTCATCATTTTGCATGTGTAATTGTTCTGCAGATAGAGTTACGAATAAGGATTTACCCATAAAATCCTCTGACTGCAGTTTTGCTTTGGCTTGTCTCAACAATTTTTGATTATCCCAATCGAGACTTGGATCTATAGCAATATAATTCTCGAAAAGGTGTGGATGATTAATCAAGGCATTAATCGTAAACAAGCCCCCAAAAGAATGGCCAATTAAGGTTCTGTAGGGCGTGGTAGCATATTTATCATCAACGTAAGGAATCAATTCTTCTTCGATAAACTGAGTGAAGTTGTCGGCACCACCATTTTCATTATTATAAGTGGCGCCATATCTTGTTGCAACTTTTGAAGTGGTTAAGTCTCTCGTTCTGTTAGTTTGGTTTGAAATACCTACCAATATCATATCTGGCAAATAATTTCCCCAATAATTATTATAGACTGTTGCCAAGGAACTCAGTTGAACACTGCCATCCAACACGTACACCACAGGATATTTTCTGCTTCCATCTGCTTTATAATTTTCAGGCAGATGTACCCATATATCTCGTTCTTCATCGAGTGTATTGGAATGCAAGTTGTCGGGAATACCGATTTCAACCAAATAGTTTCGTTTCGATTTACTTTGTGCTTCGGATTGGTAAATGCCCACCCATGATATTAGGATGGCACTTATTAGCATCATATATTTTTTCATATTGAATGTGCTTAGTTGAAGTAAATTTTATCCTAAAGAGTTTCTTTCTTTTGTGCCCAAATGAGTAAAATAATCCCTAATCGTCCGATTAAGAAAACACTCATTCCAAAAGCAGGAACCAAAAGAGATATTTCTAATCCTCCAGCAAAAACAGAAGGATCAACATTGCCACCCGTTCTTTGTAAAGAATCAAAAGCACCTATTAAACCCACAATTTGGCCTAAAAAACCAAATACAATTGCAAACAAACTGATTGAAGAGATCAAGCGGATAATTTTCTCAATATCTCCTTTTTTTAAAAAAGCTTTGGCAATTAAAACCAATGTTAAAATTAAAATAAGCAATAGAGGATACATAAATACAGGGCCTCCTTCGTGTAAACGAGTAATAAGATGTGACATAGAATGATTTTTAAATTATACTTCCACGAATATAAAAATTAGATCCATTGAAATATTTTTTTTGCGACAGTTGAAAGGTTTACATCCTTAATTGACCAATTAAATTATAATTTTATGAAAAAATGCAATATTTGGTTGAATCCGTTTCAAATCCAGTCATTCGTCTTATTATAGAGTTCGGAAATAATAAAAAACGTATTTTGTATTCATGAATTTAATTGAATTATTAAGAAAAATAAAATTTGTACCCTTACACATTCTCTTCTGGGGAGGTGTTTGGT
>JADGFH010000048.1 GCA_016743925.1 Labilibaculum sp. | reverse complement strand
ATAAGTATAATTCCATCAGGTCCTCCCAGTGGGTGATTACAGGCAAAAATATATCTTCCATCAGCCTCTATATTTTCAAAACCTTTTACTTCAAAGGTTATATCAAGTTCTTCTAGCACACTATCTGCAAATTCAATACCTTGCTTTTGATGGTTTCTAGATAAAAAATCATTTAGCTCATCTTGATGGAGAATCCTTTTTAAGTAGCGAGTAATAAAGCCTGGTAATAGTTTGGCGAGTTTTTCACTTTTACTTGCAATAACTTTTTCAATATCGATTTTTGGATAGCTTTCGCTTGTATTTTCTTTTTCCATAAAATAATGAAGACATTTAATCAGTCAGCAAATATCGCAATTTTATATCATTGTTTTTTTGTATTTCTATAGCAATGTCAAATTAATTGAGAGATAATTACTTGGCGCGTGATAGAAAAGTTATTAACAAAACTATAAAAGTGGGGTGATGTGGTTGAAAGTGGGTAAATTTTTCTCTAATTTTACAATTGTAAATTAATTTATCCAATGGTAACATTTATAGGTGATTATCCTTGTCGATTAGATGCTAAAGGCCGTGTTTTATTGCCTTCTGCCTTTCGGAAACTCTTAAATGGAGATTCAGAGAGTCGTTGTGTCTTGCGAAAGAATCTCTATGAAAAATGTTTGGACTTGTATTCTATCGTAGAATGGGAGAAGCAAACGGAGTTGATTAGAGCTAAGGTAAATCCTTTTAATAAAAAACATGCTGGCTTTTTACGGGAGTTTTTTCGAGGAACCGCTGAAGTTTCAATTGATGCAAACGGTCGAATTTTAATACCCAAGAAGTTTTTTGAATTTGCATGCTTTACCAAGGATGTCACATTAGCTGGACAGGATGGTAAAATTGAAATTTGGGATACTGAAACTTACGAACAATCTGCATTAGGACAGGATGGATTTAGTGATTTAGCTGATGAAATTTTAGGTGGAGATGTAAATGATGATTAATCGTTGAAAATGAGCATTTGGAGTTGTTTCTTTGTGCTTCAATTAAAAGACTAAAAAATGAGTACATATCACATACCAGTTTTACTAGGAGAAAGCATAGAAGGGTTAGATATTAAACCAGATGGGATTTATGTGGATTTAACTTTTGGTGGTGGAGGCCACTCAAGAGAAATCCTAAAACATCTGACAACAGGTAAATTAATTGGTTTTGATCAAGATGTGGATGCAGAAGGAAATGTTCCTGATGATGATCGTTTCATTTTTGTTCGACACAATTTTAGATATTTTAAGAATTTCATGAAATACCTTAAGTATCCAAAGGTAGATGGAATTTTAGCCGACTTAGGAGTGTCGTCTCATGAGTTTGATGTTGCAGAACGTGGTTTTTCTTTTCGTTTTGATGGCGATTTGGATATGAGAATGAATCAAGCTTCGGATTTTACTGCTGCTGATTTGTTGAATGATTATAGTGTTGAAGATTTATTTCGAATTTTCAAATTCTATGGAGAGGTTAAAAATCCGGGTAAATTGGTGCGATTGATTGATGGTCGTAGAAAGGAAACACCTTTTACTACAATTCAGGATTTTAAAGAGGTAATTGCGCCTTGCACGCCAAAATTTAAGGAGCATAAATATTTAGCTCAAGTTTTTCAGGCCATTCGTATTGAGGTAAATCAAGAAATGGATGTATTGAAAGAGATGCTAATGCAGTGTGCTGACATGCTAAAACCAGAAGGTCGTCTTGTTGTAATCACCTATCATTCATTGGAAGATCGATTGGTAAAGAATTTTATTAGAGATGGGAAATTTGATGGTTCTGCAGAGAAGGATTTCTTTGGTAATGTTCAAACACCATTAATTGCTGTTAATAGAAAAGTAATTATTCCAGGGGAAAAAGAATTAGAATTAAACGGTAGATCTCGTAGTGCAAAACTAAGAATAGCTCAACCTAAATAGAGATAAAAGATGTTTAGATTTCGTAAAAAATACAATGATTTCATCAAGCCTAGTGAGGAGCTGAAAGAGACATCTTCAGGTTCGATCAAGGATTTTATTGATGGAAGTATTTTAACGAAATCGGCAGTGGTGCAGCAGTTACCATTTGTCCTTTTTCTAGTAGCTTTAGGGATTTTTTATATCAGTAATAGATATCGTTCTGAAAGGGTTTATCGAGATATGGTAAGCCTGGAAAAAGAATTAAAAGATCTTCGATTCGAAGCCATAACAACAACTTCTGATTTGATGTATATGAGTAAACAATCAGAAGTTGTAAAAAGAGTAAAAAGAGAAGGCTTAGATTTAATTGAATCTACAGAGCCTCCAATCAAAATATATTTAGAGAAGTAGTGCCAATAAAAAAAGATATCATATGGAGAGTTGGGGCTATCTATACTTTAGTGTTGGTTTTTGCAATACTTATAGTGGGTAGGGTTGTAGCCTTGCAATTGTTTGAAGGAGATAAATGGAGAAGTAAAGCTCAAACTCTTTCGCAACGAGATGTGATCGTACATGCCAATCGTGGAGATATTTGTGCTGCTGATGGACGATTGCTAGCAAGTTCGTTGCCTTATTACCAGATCCGTATGGATTTTAGAGCGCATGGATTGACAGATTCTGTTTTTCGTGCTGATGTTGATTCTTTAGGCTTGTGTTTATCTCGATTTTTTAAGGATAAATCAGCTAGAGATTACAGAAATATGCTTTGGAAGGCGAAATACCGCACCAAGAAAAACCGCTATTTCCTTATTAACAGAAGAAAAATAAATTACAACGGATTAAAGAAAATAAAAACCTTTCCTCTTTTTAGATTAGGGAAAAATAAAGGTGGTTTAATCTGTGAACAAGAGAATAGAAGAATTCAACCACATCTAAATCTGGCAAACAGAACAATTGGTTATTTGTTGGAAGGAGAACAAAAACAAAAAATTGGTAAAGTAGGAATTGAAGGAGCTTTTGAGAGTGAGCTGAAAGGTGTAGATGGAATCAGCATCATTCAAAAACTTTCTGGCCGATGGCTGCCTGTTAATATGGTGGATCCAAAAGATGGTAACGATTTGATTACAACAATAGATGTGAATTATCAAGATGTTGCACAGTCGGCATTAGAGCAACAGCTAATTAAATACAATGCTCGTCATGGTTCTGTAATTTTAATGGAGGTTAAAACTGGTGCAGTCAAGGCAATTGCCAATTTAGGATTCGATGAAAAGAGTCAATCTTATAAAGAAAATTACAATTATGCAATTGGTGAAGTCACCGAACCTGGATCTACTTTTAAGCTTGCTTCGGTAATGGCATTATTGGAAGATGGCTACGTTGGTCCTATGGATTCTGTAGATACAGAGAATGGTGTTCATAGTTTCTACAAAGAAAAAATGCGTGATTCTCATTATGGTGGATATGGGAAAATTACGGTACAAGAAGCTTTTGAAAAATCATCAAATGTTGGGATTTCAAAATTGGTGAACGAGCATTATAAAAATAAGCCAAGATCATTTATAAATCGATTATACGAATTTCGACTAAACGAACCGTTAGGTTTGAATATAAAAGGGGAAGGTATTCCAAGTATAAAATATCCTGATGATCCAACTTGGTCAGGAGTATCGTTACCATGGATGTCGATAGGTTATGCAGTGACACAAACACCACTTCAAACGCTAACTTTTTACAATGCAATTGCTAATAATGGTAAAATGATGAAGCCACGTTTTGTAAAGGAGCTTCGTTACCACGGTGAGGTAATTCGGGAGTTTGACGATGAGGTTCTGAAATCAAAAATCTGTTCAAATCAAACATTAGGATATGTTCAGAACATGTTGGAAGGTGTTGTTTTACGAGGAACTTCGAGAAATTTGCGAAATGCCAATTATACGATTGCTGGAAAGACAGGAACTGCACAAATTGCTGATAAAAATAAAGGATATAAGGTTAAGGTTTATCAAGCTTCCTTTGTAGGTTATTTTCCTGCAGATGATCCGATGTATTCTTGTATAGTGGTTATTAATCGGCCAAACAAGACCAAAGGGTTTTACGGAAATCAGGTGGCTGGGCCCGTTTTTAAAACAATTGCTGATAAGGTTTATGCAATGAGTTATTCAATGCATCCTATTAAAGCTGATGAGGAAAGCTCAGAACCGCTTGTACCTGTATCATTAAATGGATTTAAAGATGATTTAGATAATGTTTTTGATGAATTGGATATCGAGATAGCTAATAAGGATATTAATTCTGATTGGGTGATGACATCTCGAAAAGATTCAATTATTGAATACAAATATAGAACGGTTAAGAAATTTGTAGTTCCTAATGTGAAAGGAATGGGTGTTCAAGATGCTTTGTATATTCTTGAAAATGCCGGATTAAGAGTGAGGGTAAGTGGTATGGGATCGGTTGCAAAACAATCTCTTCGACCTGGTTCTTATTTTAAAAAGGGAGATAGAATATCGATTAGTTTATCGTAAAAAAGGGACAAAATGAGTGTAAATATTAACGAGCTATTTGCTTCGGTTAACATACAGAGTGTAAAAGGGAGCAGAGATGTTGAGGTGAACGAGGTGCACTTTGATTCACGAAAAGTAAAAGAAGGAGATTTGTTTGTTGCATGCAGAGGGACTATCTCCGATGGACATGATTTTATTGAAAAAGCAGTAGGACAGGGTGCTAGAGTTGTTGTTTGCGAGGAGTTGCCAAAATCAAGTTCTTCTGAGACAAGCTTTGTGTTGGTTGAAGATGCTTCGGAAGCATTGTCGCACATTGCTCATAACTTTTACAATAAGCCTACCGAAAATATTCAATTGATAGGCGTTACGGGTACAAATGGTAAAACGACCGTAGCAACATTGTTATATGATTTATTTAGAAAATTAGGATATAAGGTTGGTTTGCTATCAACGGTATGTAATTATATCGACGATAAAGAAGTGAAAGCAACTCATACAACCCCAGATTCATTGCAATTAAATACTTTGCTAGAAGAAATGGTTGAATCTGGTTGCGAATATTGTTTCATGGAAGTTAGCTCACATGCAATCGATCAGAAAAGAATTGGCGCTTTAAATTTTAAGGGTGGAATTTTTACAAATATCACTCACGATCATTTAGATTATCACAAGACTTTCGATGCTTATTTAAAAGTAAAGAAGGCCTTTTTTGATCAGTTAGATAAAAAATCATTTGCAATTACAAATGTAGATGATCGTAATGGGAAGTTAATGCTGCAGAATATGAAGGGCCATAAGTTCACGTATTCTAAGCGCTCTTTTGCTGATTTTCGTTGCCAGATTTTAGAAAAGCATTTTTCAGGAATGTTACTTGACTTAGATGGAGCTGAAATTTGGACCAATTTTATTGGTGATTTTAATGCTCATAATTTGCTTGCTGTTTATAGCACTGCTCGTCTTTTAAATCAGAATAAAGATGAAGTGTTGAGAGGAATAAGTGAATTGAAATCCGTTGATGGTAGATTTGAAAGCATGATTTCTGATGACGGGATTATGGCGATTGTAGATTATGCGCACACACCCGATGCTTTGAAAAATGTATTGGAAACAATAGGATCGTTACGAACAGGAAATGAGCAAGTGATAACTGTTGTTGGAGCTGGTGGCGATAGAGATAAGAGCAAAAGACCATTAATGGCAAAGGTAAGTGCAGAGTTGAGTAATAAGGTAATTCTGACATCTGATAATCCAAGATCTGAAGATCCTGATCAGATAATTCAGGAAATGAAAATAGGCGTTGATGCTCACAATCTTCGTAAGGTTTTGGCAATTACTGATCGTAAAGAAGCAATTCGTACGGCATGTATGTTGGCACAAAAAGAGGATATTATATTGGTGGCCGGTAAAGGGCACGAAGATTATCAGGAAATTAAAGGAGTGAAGCATCATTTTGATGACAAAGAAATAATTAGAGAAATTTTTAAGCTGTAGCTATGTTATATTATTTATTCAGGTTTTTAAATGAATTGGATTTTCCAGGAGCAGGTATGTTTGATTACATATCTTTTCGTGCCGCATTGGCAATTATGACTTCCTTGTTTATTGCCACTGTATTTGGGAAAAAGATTATTCTTCTTTTACAAAAGCAACAAATTGGAGAAATCGTTCGTGACCTTGGTTTAGCTGGACAAATGGAAAAGAAAGGTACACCTACAATGGGTGGAATCATTATTATTATTTCCATTATTATTCCAGTATTGTTATTTGCTAAACTAGATAATGTCTACATCTTATTAATGATTATTACGACCATTTGGTTGGGCTTAATCGGATTTATTGATGATTACATTAAAGTCTTTAAAAAAGATAAGGCTGGTTTAAGCGGTAAATTTAAAGTTGTCGGACAAATTGGCTTGGGTTTAATTGTTGGGGTAACGCTTTACCTTAATGATGATGTAGTTGTTCGAGAAAAGGTTTCCATTGATGAGTTAGGTGTTCAAACCGAATTGGTAGATGCAGGATTTACTGCTGAAGATCCAGGAATAACTCGTTTAACGAAAGATGTAAAATCAACAAAAACGACGATCCCATTTTTTAAGAATAATGAATTTGATTATGAATATTTGGTTGCTTTTGGTGGCGAACATGCTCCTAAACTGGCTTGGTTGGTGTTTATAATTGTCGTCATATTTATTGTAACTGCAGTTTCAAACGGTGCCAATATTACCGATGGTTTGGATGGACTGGCAACAGGTTCATCAGCTATTATTGGAGCGACCTTAGGAATTTTAGCATATGTTTCGGGTCACGTTGTTTATGCAGACTATCTTAATATCATGTACATTCCTAATTCGGGAGAATTAGTAATTTTTATTGCAGCATTTATTGGTGCAACCATTGGCTTTATGTGGTACAATTCTTACCCAGCTCAGGTTTTTATGGGAGATACAGGTAGTCTTTCTCTTGGAGGTATAATAGCTGTTTTTGCAATTGTAATTCATAAGGAGTTGTTGATTCCTATTTTGTGTGGGATTTTCTTGATAGAGAACATTTCAGTTATGATGCAGGTGTCTTGGTTTAAATACACAAGAAAGAAATACGGAGAAGGCAGAAGAATTTTTAAAATGGCTCCTCTGCATCATCATTATCAGATGAAAGGATATCCAGAGCCAAAAATTGTAACTCGATTTTGGATCATTGGAATTTTCTTGGCAATTATTACCATTGTTACTTTAAAAATAAGATAAGATAGATGATAAAACGAATCGTCATATTAGGAGCAGGAGAAAGTGGGGTTGGCGCAGCTATATTGGCTAAGTCAAAGGGCTTTGATGTGTTTGTTTCAGACTTAGGAGAAGTAAGTCCTAAGTATAAAGAAGCGCTTAATCGATATCAATTAAAGTTTGAGGAAAAACAGCATACCGAGGAATTAATTTTATCAGCTGATGAAGTTGTTAAAAGCCCAGGGATTCCAGATACAGCACCTTTAATTTTAAAGTTGAAAGGGAAAAATATTTCTGTGATATCAGAAATTGAGTTTGCAGGAAGGTATTCCGATGCAAAAATGATTTGCATTACTGGGAGCAATGGCAAAACAACTACAACCATGTTGCTACATCACATGCTTAAAAAGGCAGGTTTAAATGTTGGTTTAGCAGGAAATGTTGGAAGCAGTTTGGCTTGGCAAGTGGCAGAACAAGATTATACTCATTATGTGATTGAATTGAGTAGTTTTCAGTTGGATGGGATGTATGATTTTAGAGCCAATATTGCTATTTTATTAAATATTACGCCAGATCATTTAGATCGGTACGATTATAAAATGGAAAACTATATCAATTCAAAATTTAGAATTTTGCAAAATATGAAATCCGAGGATTCATTTGTTTTTTGCACTGATGACGAAATCATTAGAACTGAATTATTGAATTGTGATACTCTCGCTCAATTATTACCATTTTCTGTTCAGGAAGAAAAGAAGATGTGTGGATGGATTGAGAACGAACTTTTAAAAATTCAATACAACGAAAATTTATTTTCTATGGATAAAAAAGATTTGTCTTTACACGGAATTCATAATGTATACAACTCACTAGCTTCTGGAATTGCTGGCAATGTTTTGCAGATTCGAAAAGAAGTTATTCGAGAAAGCTTAAGTGATTTTCAAGGTGTCGATCATCGTCTCGAAAAGGTTGTACGTGTTAGAGGAATTCAATTTGTCAATGATTCAAAGGCGACAAACATCAACGCAACTTGGTATGCGCTGGAGAGTATGGAAGAGCCAATTGTTTGGATTGTTGGTGGTGTAGATAAAGGAAATGATTACGCTATATTGGCTGATTTAGTTTGTGAAAAAGTGAGTGGTATTGTGTGTTTGGGAGTCGACAACTCTAAAATACATGCCGCTTTTGATGGCAAGGTCAATACAATTGTTGATGCTGGTTCGATGAAAGATGCGGTAAGTCAGGCTTATCAAATAGCAAAAAATGAAGAGATTGTTTTGTTGTCTCCAGCTTGTGCAAGTTTCGATTTGTTCAAGAATTATGAAGACCGCGGAAATCAGTTCAAAGAAGAAGTACGAAATTTATAAATACTTGAGATGGGGAAGTTGTTAAAGAATTTAAGCTTAAGGGGAGATAAGGTGATTTGGGTCATTATCTTCTTTTTATCGATGATTTCTTTGCTGGTTGTGTATAGCTCGACTGGAACGCTTGCCTATAAGGTAAAAGGTGGTAATACCTCTTACTTTTTTATCAAGCAATTGATATTGTTGGGTGGTTGTTACATGATTATGTATGTGGTCCACCGGATTCATTTTAAGGTTTACTCAAGTTCGGCAAACTTGGTGTTGATTGTCTCCATTGGCTTGCTCATACTGGCCAAATTTGTAGGAACGAATTTGAACGATGCCTCCAGATGGATTACCATTCCTGGGATTGGCTTTAACTTCCAACCCTCGGAGCTCGCAAAATTAGCTTTAATACTTCATGTTTCCAGAACCTTGTCGCGTTATCAGTCCGAAGAGTCCTGCAAAAAAGAAGCTTTTCTGCGTATTATTATACCCGTAGGAATTGTTTGTTTTCTAATTTTCTTAGATGACTTTTCCACTTCAGTATTACTTGGAGGTGTTTGTTATTTACTGATGTTCATTGGTCGAATAGCAAAAAAGTATTTACTTGGATCGGTAGGAGTTGTATTGGGATTGATAATCATGCTTATTGTTTTGGCACCGCTCTTACCAAGTATTGGTCGTGTGCAGACGGTAAGAAGTCGAATTGTTAACTTTTTTGATAAAGATGAAACGAACGTAAATAATAGTCAGAATTATCAGGTAGAGCAAGCTAAAATAGCAGTTGTATCAGGCGGTGTTTTTGGTAAAGGTCCTGGGAATAGTAGCCAGAGAAACTTTTTGCCTCACCCTTATTCCGATTTTATTTACGCTATTATATTAGAAGAAATGGGGTGGATTGGAGGTTTTGTAATTTTGATCTTTTACCTCTTTCTCATGTATCGGGCCGGCTTGATTGTTCGGAAATGCAATCGGACATTTCCAGCACTATTGGTAATAGGCCTTGCATTAAGTATCGTTTTTCAGGCGCTAACAAATATGGCTGTGTCTGTAAATTTAATTCCGGTAACAGGACAACCTCTTCCTTTAGTTAGTATGGGAGGAACATCTTTAATATTTACAAGCGCTGCATTTGGTATGATATTGAGTGTTAGTAATTGGGTAAATGAAGAAGAGAAACTGAATGAACAAAAACTGAATGAAGGAGAAAATTAAAATAATCGTAAGTGGTGGTGGTACTGGCGGACATATTTTTCCTGCCATATCTATTGCAAATGCTTTGAAACAAAAGCATAGCGATTGTGAAATCCTATTTGTAGGAGCCGAAGGAAAAATGGAAATGGAAAAAGTTCCAGCTGCAGGTTATGATATTATAGGATTACCAATTCGCGGATTGCAAAGAAGTTTCTCGAAGGAGAATTTAAAATTCTTTTCTCGCTTGCTTCGTAGCATCTGGAAAGCAAAAGCTGTGGTAAAAGGATTTCAGCCTGATGCGGTAGTTGGTGTTGGTGGATATGCAAGTGGACCTCTTTTGCATGCAGCTGCTAAATTAGGAGTGCCAACGCTTATTCAAGAACAAAACTCATATGCTGGAATTACCAATAAACTTTTGGCCAAAAAGGCTAAGAAGATTTGTGTTGCTTATGAGGGAATGGAGCGATTCTTTCCTGAAAATAAAATCCTTTTAACAGGAAATCCGGTTCGTAAAGATTTGTTAGAAATTGACTCGAAAAAACAAGAGGCAATTGAGCATTTTGAATTGGATTCGAATAAGAAAACAATACTGATTGTTGGTGGAAGTTTAGGAGCTAGAACGATTAATAATAGTGTTTTGAAGTCTCTTTCTGCATTGTCTGATTCTGATGTGCAGGTAATCTGGCAAACAGGTAAATTTTATATTGAAAAGGTTCGTGAAGAATTAAGTAATTGGGATATTCCAAATTTAATAGTATCGGATTTTTTAAGTCGAATGGACTTGGCTTATGCTGCGGCTGATATGGTTATATCAAGAGCGGGTGCAGGGACAATTTCTGAACTTTGCCTAGTTGAGAAAGCAAGCATTTTAGTGCCTTCTCCTAATGTCTCTGAAGATCATCAAACAAAAAATGCAATGGCATTGGTAAATAAAAATGCTGCTGTAATGGTGAAAGATATAGAGGCAGAAGAGAAGCTGATTGGGACTGCTTTGGAATTGGTTAAGGATGAAGAAAAATTAGCTCTTTTGTCAGAAAACTGCAAGGTTTTAGCTAAGCCAAATGCAGCAGATGAAATTGCAGATCAAATAATTGCATTAATATAGATTATGCGGATTGAGGATTTTAAAAATATTTATTTTATAGGGATCGGTGGAATTGGAATGAGTGCTATTGCACGGTATTTTCATTCTATTGGAAAGAATGTGTTTGGTTACGATCGAACGCCGACTCAACTTACCGCAGAATTAATAAAAGAAGGAATTGGAATTACCTTCGAAGAAGAGCGTGGTCAAATTCCGGAGTCATACAAAGTAGAAGAAAATACGCTAGTCGTTTATACTCCTGCTATACCTTCTAGTCATGCGCAATTAAATTTTTTCCAAGTAAATAATTTTGTAATTAAAAAGCGTTCAGAAGTTCTAGGCTTACTTTCCGATCATTTGAATGGCGTTGGAATAGCAGGAACCCATGGAAAAACTACGGTTTCAACAATTACTTCGCATATTTTTAAAACATCATCTCTTGGATGTAATGCTTTTTTAGGTGGTATTTCTCGTAATTATCAATCTAATTTGTTGCTTTCAAAAGATAGTCCATGGGTTATTTTAGAAGCAGATGAGTTCGATCGTTCTTTTTTACAATTGCATCCTCAAGTTGCATTAATAACTTCAATGGATGCAGATCATTTGGATATTTATGGCGATAAAAATGAGTTGGAGAAAAGTTTTCAGGAATTTGTTTCTCAGATTAAAAAAGATGGGATTCTAGTTTACAAAAAGGGTTTAATCCTTGAATCTAAGGATATTTCAACTTACTCTTACTCTTTGAAAGAGGAGGCTGATTTTTATGTGAAAAATATGAAGTTGGTAGAAGGATTTTATCAATTCGATCTAATTCATCCAAGTGGAGTTCTTCAAAATATAAAATTTTCTTATCCAGGTAAAATAAATGTAGAAAATGCGGTAGCAGCTACTAGTGTGGCTCTACTTTGTGGAGTGAAAGAAGAAGAAATTCGAAAAGCACTTGCATCCTTTGAAGGTGTACGAAGAAGGTTCGACTACCATATCAGGAAAGAGAATTTAGTTTTTATTGATGATTATGCACATCATCCAAAAGAACTGTTGGAAAGTATTTCCTCAGTTAGAGAATTGTATCCTGATAAAAAGATAACAGGTGTTTTTCAACCTCATTTATATACGCGTACAAGAGATTTTGCAGAGGAGTTTGCAAATAGCTTGAATTTATTAGATGAAGTGATTTTGTTGGATATTTATCCGGCAAGGGAATTGCCTATTGAAGGCGTTACCTCCGAAATTATTTTTAAAAATTTGAATGTGTCTTCTAAATTGTGCAAGAAAGAGGAATTGATAGAAGTACTTAGAGAGAAAGAACTTGAAGTTTTATTAACTTTAGGAGCAGGTGATATTGATAAATTAGTAGAACCAGTTAAAAAATTATTGTGTGAAAGAATAAAATGCTGAAAAAAGTTGCAAACATATTGGTTTGGGTATTCTTTTTAGGATATTTAATTGTGGTTTTTTCTTTTGCTAATAACAAAAATGAAAAACTCAGTTTCGCGGGCACTCAAGTGAATGTGGTTGATAGCATTACTAGTGGTTTCGTTAGTGATTCTGATGTGGAAAGAATTATTAAAAAGAAATATCCTTCAATAGATGGTTTACCGATTGCTGAAATCAACAAAGAAGTACTCGAAGAACTGATTGATAAAATTCCTTACGTAAAAAAATCAGAAGTGTACAATTCTCTTTCTGGAAAATTGATTGTTGAGATTAAGCAACGTAATCCAATTGTGAGGATACTTAAAGGAAATGGATATTATATCGACGAAGAAGGAGAGAAGATGCCATTATCTACGAATTATACATCAAGGGTTTTAGTCGTTTCAGGGGCAGTAAACGATCAGTTGATAAAAGAAGAGCTGTTCGACTTAGTAAAGTTTATTACAAATGATGAATTTTGGAAGTCGCAAATAACGCAGATACATGTTAGTGGGAATAAAGAATACATTTTAATTCCACGAGTAGGTGCGCATAAAATTGAATTAGGGAGTATAGAAAATTATCATCGAAAATTTCAAAAGTTGAGTGCTTTGTATACCGAAGGTTTTTCAAAAAAAGGCTGGAATTCATACAGAAATGTTAACTTGAAGTATAAGGATCAGGTAGTTTGCACAAAAAAGTAATAGAATGACGGGTAGAAATAAGATAATAGCAGCTATCGATATTGGCACAACAAAAATTGTTGCCATTCTGGGAGAGAAGGACTCCGAGGGGAAATTGCGCATTCTTGGAATGGAGAAGACCGTTTCAAAAGGTGTGAAACGTGGAGTTATACATAGTATTGAAGATACAATAGAGGCAATTAGGGAAGTTGTTGGAAAATTGATAACAAAATCAAACAAAGACATATCTCGTGTATATGTTGGTATTGCAGGTCAACATATTAGAAGCATAAAAAACCGACAATTTAAGTACATTCAGAATGGTATTGGTGAAATAACCAAGGTGGATGTAGACGAAATATTAAATGAAAATTTGAGAATTCCGATTGAGGTCGGAGAACAGATATTACATGTAATTCCACAAGATTTTGTGGTGGATAAAGAGGCAGGTATTCGTAATCCGGTTGGAATGGCTGGAAGAAGGTTAGATGGTAATTTTAATATTATTATTGGGCGGACTGCATCGGCACGAAATATCGAAAAATGTGTGAAAGAAGTTGGACTCGAAATTGAAGAACTCGTGTTGGAGCCTTTGGCTTCTTCTCTAGCAGTATTAACCGAGGAGGAAAAAGAAGCAGGAGTTGTTTTGGTCGATATTGGAGGAGGTACTACAGATATTACTGTGTATTTTGATGGTATTTTAAGACATACAGCAGTAATTCCATTCGGTGGTGATATCGTGACTCGTGATATAAAAGAAGGCTGTTCTGTTTTAATAAAGCAAGCCGAAGCATTAAAGATTCAGTTTGGAGAAGCTGTGGCTGATTTGGCAGCCGAAGAAAAGGTGGTTACTATACCAAGTGTTGGAGGATGGGATCCTAAGGAAATTTCTTTTAAAACTTTGGCCCAAATCATTCAATGTAGAATGGAGGAGATTATTGACAGTGTGAAATTCCAGGTTGAAATAACTGGACTACATGATAAGATAGGAGCTGGTATTGTTTTAACTGGAGGAGGTGCTTTATTGAAAAATCTTGATTTGTTAACACAAGAACAAACTGGACTTGATGTTCGGGTTGGATATCCAGGAACTTCTGATAAGATAGAATTAGAAGAAGCGTTGGATTTACCAATCTTTTCAACAGGAATAGGCTTGTTGTTGCAGGGAATGAACAAGCCAGATCAGGAAACTCAAAATCAGCATACAGACAAAGGGAATAAGACCAAAAAGAAAGGATTACAGCGATTTTTTGGTGCTTTGTTTGATACTGATGATATGAAAATGTAAATAGAATATTTGTAACCCTAATACTTGTGAGATCATGGTTGACGAATTGTTACCGGTTGATTTTGAACCTAAAGAGAAATCTATAATTAAAGTGATTGGTGTTGGTGGCGGTGGGAGTAACGCTGTTAACCACATGTTAAAAGGAGGAATCACAGGGGTTGATTTTGTAATTTGTAATACTGATGCACAGGCATTGGAGAGTAGTCAGGTGCCTATTAAGGTACAACTTGGCAGATCACTTACCGAAGGAAGAGGTGCTGGTAATAAACCGGAACGTGGAAGGGAATCTGCAAAGGAAAGTATTGAAGAAATAAATAGGGTTTTAAGTCAAAAAACCAAAATGATATTTGTTACTGCGGGTATGGGAGGAGGAACCGGTACTGGTGCTGCCCCAATTATTGCAGAAGCAGCAAGACAACAGGGCGTATTAACAGTTGGTATTGTAACGATTCCATTTCGATTCGAAGGCAAACGTAGAATTGAGCAAGCGATGGAAGGAATCGCGAACTTGGAAAAGCATGTTGATGCACTATTGATTATCAATAATGAAAAGTTAAGGATGATGTATGGTGATTTAAAATTATCGGATGCTTTTGCAAAGGCTGATGATGTTTTATCGATCGCAGCTAAAAGTATAGCGGAAATTATTACAGTTCATGGTTATGTAAATGTCGATTTTGCTGATGTTGAAACAGTGATGCGTGATAGTGGAGTTGCTGTAATGGGATCTGCATCAGCATCAGGAGAAGACAGAGCAATTCGTGCGATTGAAGAAGCACTAACTTCACCATTATTGAATAGCAATAACATTTGTGGAGCCCGAAATATTCTATTAAATATTATATCGGGTAAAGAAGAGGTTACTATGCAAGAAGTAAGCTTAATTACCGAATACGTTCATGATGTAGTAGGTGATGAGGTGAGCATTATATGGGGAAATGGGAACAGTGATAAGTTAGACGATGAGCTAGGCGTTACTATTATTGCAACTGGTTTTTCTGAAAATCCAATTCCTGATTTGAATATAGAACCAAGAAAATCGGTTCATGAAGAAGCTCCAAAATTGGAATTGATCATTGAGAATCCAGCTGAGTCGGAAGAGATTGCAGCAGCAAAAAGGCGTGAAGAAAAACAGCGCAGAGAAGAGTTAATGAGAAAACGTTCGGAGGAGGCTCGTAGTAATGAAGTGATCGAAGAAAGAGAAATGAAAAAAGAAGTTCCTGTTCGAGAAAATGAACCTGTTCAGGTTGAAGAAGCTCCACAAGATGAACATAAAAAAGGTAGTTTAGACAATTGGTTTAAAGATAAATTTACACAGATTTTTGATAATGATGATACCTCTATGTAGTGTCTAATTATTGAATATTGTTATCGGTATAATATAAGAAGGAATGAGTGAGGATTTAATCGATTTTAGCTTACCAGAAGAAGAAGCAT
>JADGFH010000786.1 GCA_016743925.1 Labilibaculum sp. | reverse complement strand
TTGGCCAAAAACTCGATGTTGAACAATTTTTTCTTCGGGGAATATTAAATAGACTTCATTCGATTTTTGATAGTTAAGCGGGAATTTTCGTAACAAAAATTCGATGGCACGATCTTTCGATTGAAAAGATTTATTAACACTAACCACATACTGAGAAAGTAAATTGTTATTGAACGAAAGTTGAAAATCATATGTATCCCGCAAATCAATCAATACTTCGCTCAAAGCTTTATCTTTCACATCGACTTTTACTTTTTGAGCTGAAATATTGGAATGAATTAATGCTAGGAATAGTAATATGATAATTCGATTCACTTATTGGGCTTTTGTAGTGATAATATAGTTATTATTAGGGCCTTTCACAAATTTTAATCCCATTGGCATACAAACTTTATATAATGTACTATCAACCGATTTGTCTAAATCAAAGTTCCCGGTATAAGTTGAATTAAATTTTCCTTTTTCTACAATGTTAATGTTGTATTGCAACTCTATTTCCTCAAAAACGGTACGAACAGGAGTATCGGTAAAGAAAAATAAATTGTTACGCCACGATATTTTTGATTCTGAATTGTCACACTTTCTTAATTCCAACAAGCCATTTTTTGTAACGTAAGCATGATCATTTGGAAGCAAAAGTATTTTGTCGGAAGTTAAGGTGGAAACGACTTTAACTTTACCAGTATAACAAGTTACTTTGTATTGATTTCCTCTTGCATAAATATTGAAACTGGTTCCTAGAATATAGGTTTTACCATAATTTGAGGCAATTTCGAATTTACTTCCTTTGGTGATCTTAAAAAATGCTTCTCCTTCAAATTTCACTTTGCGTGATATTTTCCACCAGTAAGGCTTGTAAGAAATACTTGAATTGGCATTTAAGTCAACTTTAGATTGATCTGGAAGAAGGACACTAAGATGTTCTCCTTTTGGACAATATATTGTTTTTGTGTATAAATTGATAAAACCAGTAAGTCCTAAAAGAATTGCAATACAAGCTACAGCTGCATATTTGAACCACTGTATTTTTACAACTTTGACTTCCTTAGGAGGCGCAGAAGTTTTCTTCGAAAGCTCTTTCCATACATCTTCCTTCGATTTGGAAAAGGGCATTTCAATTTCGGGAAGTGAATTTAGAAAATCCATATCCGAGTTGAGTTTGTTATGTTGATTGTCTTTTTTCATTTATTTTCCTAATGCCTTTCGTAAAAATGAAAGAGCAGATGTCATTCTCTTTTCAACAGCTTTTACACTTAATTCCAGTTTGTCGGCAATTTCTTGATATTTTAAGCCTTCCATTCTGCTCATCAAAAAAACAACTCTTTGTTTTTCCGATAAATTCTTGAGTGCTGTTTCATATTTTGTTTGTAATTCCTTGTAAGCCAATTCATCCTCCGGAGAGTAATTATTAACTAAAGGAGCTAACTTTACTAAATATTTCTGGGCTACCTTTTCTCTTCGGTATTTACTGATAAAAAGATCGTTTGATATTTTGTAGAGCAAAGATCGTAAAGGTTTTTCTTCAAAATCTAAATTTTTCTCCCACAATTTCATGAAACTATCTTGTGCTATATCAGTAGCCAACTCTTCATCTCCAGAACGATAATAAATATAGTTTCTGATTGAATCGAAATACTTATCAAATAAGAGTTTAAATTCTTCTTGTGTCAAAGCTAGAGGATTGGTTTAGGTAAAAATAAACTTTTTTAGCGAATATTAGGGTGTAGAGGTGATTGTGATCTTTCCCTACACCCTAATGCTAAGTGGTTGTGAATACTACCTAGTTTTTCTTATGTCTTTTGTGCTTACCAATTTCAACCTCTTTGCTTACTTCTTCACCATCTTCATTTGTGTAGGTGTAAGTTGCAATGTTATCACATTCACCATCACCGTAATCAAATGTTGCAAATTCAACTTGGTTCTGTGAGAATTTCACTAAACCACTTACAATCATTCTACATGTTCCGATTCTGGTTAAAGGATTTTCTTCATCAATTTCTTTTGAGTATTCGTTTTGCTCCGTATCAACGCAAGTTGCAGATCCTCTAATTTCAATTTTATCGTCGCTAACATCCCACTTTGTATCTAAACCTGAAACCCATTCTCTTGTTCTTTCTGCAGATCTGAACAACTCTGTGCCATCAGGATAAGTGAATGTAAGTTCACTAGTATAATCCCATTTTCTTGATACGCCTTGTTCTCCTGTGAATTCGATACGTTTAGTACCGTCCATTGCAACAGAATCAATCATTAAATCGTAAGTAATTTCACGAACAGCTCCATTTGTGCGAGGGCGTGCAGTTAATTCAATTTTTATTGCACCACCTATAACTGTTCCATTATGCAGAACTGTAGAATCTCCATAATTAATGGTAATTGTCATTGGGAATCGACCATCGTCGCCAAATTCGATTGAAACTTCAGGCATTTTATCAGTTTTGTAGCGTTGCCACTCCATAAACAATTGCCCGTATCGGTTCTGGTATCCATTTTTTGTTCCAGTTGGCTGATCATACTCACTTTCCATAAATGAAAATAAATCAACTTCGTAATCTGCCACCTCAATAATTGTTTCTGATGCTTCTTCAGATGCAACAACTGTTTCAACAGTGTTGTTTAATTCAACTTGTTTTTCATCTAAAATATCAATTACATCTTCGCTTTTATCGCAAGAAAAGAAAGATATTGTCAATGCTGTTAATAGTATAAAAGAAAACTTTTTCATGATCGTTATTTTATGATTTTACAATTAAGATTTTTGAGCTCGTTTGAATGTGAACCGATAAACTGAAATCTTACCCTACTAAAAAAATAAAAAAATTAACTGATTGGTTTATAGTTGAATATAATAAATGCATTGATTTTGTCGTAGGTAAAAAAGTGCAATAAAAATAGATATGTATAGATAAACTACAATGCACAATAACTATTCAGAATTTAACAGGCATATATATATATATAATGATAAATAATATTATTTTTTGTATTATTATGAAATTGTTGTAT
>JADGFH010000047.1 GCA_016743925.1 Labilibaculum sp. | reverse complement strand
GTATTAAGACAAAAGCATAAATATTCAAATTATTAAATGAGAATATTCGAGTTTACGAAAGTAATGATAACGAGCAAAACAACTTTTGTCTTAAAAAAATCTATAATTCATGGAAAAAGATTATAACAAATTCAGATTATTTATTGGAAGTTGTTTGGCATTGCTTGTAACCTCCTTAACCTTCGCCATGCGGGCAAAAATTGAAGAAGTTTTTGGTCCCGTTAGCGATGGTGGCATTTTCGGATTAAGCAAGGAAGCTATTGGTTGGGCATTTGGACCCGCTTTTTGGGGTTTTACTGTAGCTATGGTTGCAGGAGGTTTTCTTATTGATATAGTAAAAACAAAATCAGTGGTATGGGCTGCCTTCGTATTGCATTTAATTGGTGCAGTTGCTTTTATCATGGCAAAGGATAAAGAAACCTTATTTTTGGCTAACATTTTTATTGGTTTGGGTAATGGTTGTGTCGAAGCTGCTTTCAATCCGCTTATTGCCACTATCTATCCAAAAAACAAAACCACCATGTTAAACCGCTTTCACGTATGGTTTCCTGGCGGAATCGTAATTGGAAGTCTACTGGCTTATTTTATGATGGACACCATGAATATCAGCTGGCAAATATATGTGGGAATTCTATTTTTACCGTTGGCTATTTACGGCGTATTATTTTTCGGTCAAAAAATACCAGAAACAGAACGCGTTTCCAGTGGCATAACCTACAAAGGCATGTTAAATGCAATTGGTGCACCGATTACTTTAATTACTTCAATGGCACTTATGTTATTGCTTGCGATAGGTATAATTAGTTTTCCTGATGGATGGATGTACTTGGCCGTAATTGGCGCTGTTATATGTATTTCGGCATTAGAGGCACTTATCGTTAGAAAAACAAGTATGATTTTTCCTGTGATGTTCACCTTTATGTTATTAACTGCATCTACCGAATTAGTTACCACACAATGGGTTAATGCTTTACTTGCTGGTGCAGGCGTTAGCCAAATGTTAATGTTGGCATTAATTACTGGTATTATGGCCGTAGGTCGATTCTTCGCTGGAGGACTGATACATCGTTTAAACCCGGTGGGCGTACTTTTGATGTCTTCCGTATTTTCAGCAATTGGAATTTATGCACTTAGTACAGTAGAAGCTCCAATGATGGTTATTGTTGCTTCTGTATTATTTGCAATTGGAGTATGTTATTTCTGGCCAACTATGTTAGGTTTTGTGGCAGAGTATATTCCTAAAAGTGGTGCACTTGGATTATCATTATTAGGTGGAGCCGGAATGGTTTCTGTAGCTATGTTTTTACCTGTAATGGGAAGAATCATGGAAGAAAACAACGAAAAAGTAGCTTTACAAAGTATTGGCATTTTACCGGTAATCCTAATTATAGGCTTTGTTATTCTTTACTCCGTTTATGGAAAAAAGAAGCCGGAAGACATTAATTAGACTTTTAATTATCTGGTAAGAGATGATCGATTCAGAATATAATCTGTCATCTCTTTTTATTATACCTCTTAGCTCAAAATATAAAAACATGCAAAAAATAAAATTAGGAATGATGGGTGGCGGAATTGGTGCTTTTATTGGAGATGCACACCGCAGAGCTTCTCGTATATGTAACGACTACCAACTTGTTGGCGGCGTTTTTGATATTGACTTTGAACGAGGAAAAGAATTTGCCCAACAACAAGATTTAGATGTAAATCGTTGTTATGCAACATTGGATTCTTTTATTGAAGCGGAAACTGCTTTACCAAAAACCGAGCGTATTGAAGCGGTATCTATTGTAACACCAAACATGTTGCATTATGAATTTGCCAGCAAATTACTAAAAGCAGGGTTTCATGTGATCTGTGAAAAACCTATGACCTTTACCATTGATGAAGCATTGGAATTACAAAAGGTAGTAAAGGAAAGCAATCTTAGTTTTGCTTTAACCCACACCTACACTGGTTACCCAATGGTTCGCCAAATGAAAGAGATTGTAAAATCAGGTGCTTTGGGTAAAATTCAACGGGTAGATGCGCAATATTATCAGGGTTGGATTAATTCTATTATTCATGGAACCGATTCTCGAATTACAGGAATTTGGCGTTTAGACCCAAAAGTTGTTGGAGTAAGTAGCTGTATGGGTGATATTGGAGTACATGCATTTAACTTGGTTGAATTTACTACTGGATTACAAATTGAAAAAGTTTTATCCGATTTAAATTCAGTTAATGATGATATTCAATTAGATTTGGATGGAACCGTTTTATTACGTTTCCCTGATAAAGTAAATGGTGTGATTCGTTCAAGCCAAGTAGCTGCCGGAGAGGAAAACAATCTTAGCATTGCCATTTATGGTTCAAAAGCAAGTTTAAAATGGAGCCAAGAAGAACCAAACTTCCTTTATCTGTTAAGCGATTCGGAGCCAACGAAAATATACAAACCTGCACACGCTTACAATTCTCAATTTGCCGAAGCTAGTCATGTAATGCCTTCTGGTCATCCTGAAGGAATTTATGAAGCTTTGGGTAATATTTACAAAGGAACAGCAAAAGCAATTCGAGGCGAAGAGGTATTCGAAGGTGAATTCCCTACCGTTGAAGAAGGTGTTCGAGGTATGAAATTCATTCATAAAGTGGTTGAATCCCACAAAGAAGGAAATATTTGGAAAGAATTATAATTGTTTCAACAGTATAAGTTAATTCATAATACATTGCAAACAATAATAAAATACAACTCTATTACCGATCGTCGCAATCGGTAATAGAGTTCTGTACATGATAATAATTTAGAAATCTTGGAATGATATCATTAATTGTACCCATCTACAACGAAGAAGAATTGATTTTAGAATTAATTCAACGCTCAGTTGCCAGTCTTAATTTAACTGGACAGGATTTTGAGATTTTGTTCATCGATGATGGATCAACTGACAAAAGTTTGGAATTACTGCTCAACTGTCAACAAAAAGACGATCGGATTAAACTGCTTACCTTGTCCCGAAACTTTGGACATCAGGCAGCCTATACAGCTGGTGTTGATTATGCTGCTGGAGACTATGTCGCCTTAATGGATGGCGATTTACAAGATCCTCCTGAACTACTTCCGGAAATGTACAAGATGCTTGCAGATGGACAATTGGATATCATTAATGGCTACCGAAAAAGCAATGCCTCCAACAAATCCCGAAATATTTGCACCAGACTTTTTCATTGTGTATTCGGAAACATATCGAACCTAAAAGAGGTACAGCACATTGGGAATTTCTCAATGATGAACAAATCAGCCCTGAATGCTTTCAGACAGTTAAGAGAAAAGACCCGATATTTACCCGGTTTACGCAATCTTATTGGTTTTAGATCTAGCATATTAAAATACCAAAGGGAAGAAAGAGAACATGGAAATTCTAAAATGAGCATGAAAAATCTGTTCGAACTAGCATTGGATGCTATTTTTTCATTTTCGAAGCTCCCACTCAAATTTTGTCTTTTTATGGGCGTACTGGGTATTGTCTGTTCTTTTTTAGCAGGCATTTATATTCTGCTTTCAAAATCATTTGGATTATCGCCATTAGGATGGTCTTCAACAATGACAAGTATCTATTTTTTAGGTTCCATTCAATTGGTATTTTTAGGAATTCTTGGCGAATATATCTTTAGAATATATCGCGAATCACAGAACCGTCCTATTTACTTTGTAAGAGAATTTTATAACAAAAATGTAAATGCTGCAGAAAATGAATAGATCTAAATATGAAAAATATATTCTAATTGGTCTATTGGTATGCATGGCTATACTCATGCCAATTCTGAGTTTAGATGCGGGAATATCAGGTGATGAAGAAGTCCACTTGGATCATGCTAATAAGGTAATTAGCTATTTTTCTAGTTTTGGGCAAAACAAAGCAGCTACAAATACACCTGTTACCAACCTTCAGTATTATGGTCAATCATTTGATAACTTCACTACATTATTAGCCCGTTTTTTTGGAAATCAAGATATTTACACCATCAGACACATTTGCAACTCGCTAGCGGGTTGGCTTTGTATTTTATTTGCTGCTCTTTTGTCTATCCATTTAAGTGGTTATCGTGCAGCTATTTTTACAGTTCTTCTATTGGCTGTTTCGCCCCGATTCATAGGTCATTCCTTTAATAATCTTAAGGATATTCCATTTGCTTTGGGTTACATCGCATCGCTCTACTATATCATAAAAATTAATTCCAATCTCACCAAAATTAATTTTAAAAATGCAATTGGCTTGATTTTAGCTATGGCATTTACAATAAGTATCAGACCTGGCGGAATGCTGGTATTCTGCTATTTCATTTTAATTACCTGTATTTATATCTTCCAGAAACTTATCAACAAAAGAATTGAAAAAAAGGAACTCTTTCATATCATAAATAACATTGCTTTTATAACATTAACAGCCTATTTTATTGGCTTGTTATTTTGGCCGTATGCCTTAGAAAATGTTTTAGTTCATCCTTATGAATCAATGCGAATCATGTCGCACTATCCAATTACTATTCGCCAACTATTCGAAGGGGAAATATTCTGGTCCGATCAATTGCCATGGTATTATCTGCTAAAATATGTGATAATAACCATTCCAATAATTGTACTGCCTCTTCTTCTCATTTATATTTTACGGATATCTTCCAATAATAAAGAATATATGACAAAAGGATTGTTGCTATTCTCTGTCCTTTTCCCATTTTTATATACAATAGTGGCCCAATCCAATGTTTATGGAGCATGGCGCCATTTATTATTTATTTATCCACCCTTAATTGTGATCTCAGCTATTGGTTTAAATCAGATGATTTCGATCCAAAAAAAGCAATGGATTAAAATTGTAATAATAGGAATATTTGTAATTTCATTGATTTCTCCATTTCAATTTATAGTAAAAAATCATCCGGTAGAATACACTTACTTTAACCAAATAGCAGGCAATTTTTCTTCAATTGCAAACAATTATGAATTAGATTATTATTATCACAGTTCAGGGAAAGCATCTAAATGGTTAAAGAATTACATCGAAAACGAGAAACTAGATTCGATAAAGATTGCCTCTAATTATAACTTGGCTCATTATTTTTCTGATTTAAAAGCTGAAACTTCATTCAATTATGTACCTTATTATGCAAGGGGAAATGTAGATTGGGATTATGGAATATTTTATCGAAGTCTGGTTTCACCTTCGCAAATCAAGCATAATATATGGCCTCCAGTAGGAACAATTAAAAGTATAGAGGCTGAAAACATTCCAGTTTGTGTAATCGTTAAGAGACAAACAAAAAATGATTATTTTGGGAAAATTGCATACACAAATAAGAAGTACGAACTATCTGAAAAACTGTTTCTTAACGCGAGCAAAATTGATCCAGGAAACGAAATCATTTGGATTAATTTGGGGAAAACATACTTAAAACAGCATAAATACACTAATGCCAAAGCATCTTTTATGCAATGCTTAAGTATTCTTCCTGCTTACGAACCAGCTTTGTATTATTTAGCACAAACCGAGATCATTTTAAAGAATCCTGAAAAAGCAGAAGAATATTACCATAACATACTAAAGGTTAATAATAAGAGTTTCAAAACTTATATGGCTTTTGCCAAATTAAAAGAAAATAATTTTCAGTATAAGGAAGCCATAAAGCTATTAAATGAATGCTTGTACTGGAATCCGAATTACGATGAAGCAAGAATATTGAGAATTAATATTAACAAAAAATTAAAAAGATCTATCGAAAAAGGTAATCCTAACTAAATACCAATTCTCTTAAATACAGTAAATAATACACTTAAATAAATCAAATTAATTAAATTTTTATTGATGACTAAATTCGTTTTTAAATTAATCGTGTTAAGCTTCTTTATTGGAGGTCTGGGAAATTTTGCAAACCTTCAGGCACAAGATCATGATGTTGTTGCTGATTCTCTATCTATTGATGATATGGATCCTGTTTTCATAACAGAAGACGAGGAAGAAGAAGAAAGTTCTAATGGCGTAATGATTGCAATTGTAATCGTTGCCGTCGCTGCTGCTGGAATTGGCTACAAATTCATCGCTAAAAAGAAAATCAAATAGTCTGTGTTTGATTTTTAGTGCCAATGGATTCAAAATTTAATCCAAAACCGAGATGTCTTTCCGAATAAAAAAGGCAAAGACATCTCGGTTTTAGTTTTTGATGTTTCTTTTAACTCAATGGTTCGCGATTTTTTATTGCATTTTAATTACTAGAAATTTAGGCTTATTGTTGTCCAGATTTTATAGTATTAATACTAAACAGCTTGCGAATCAGGCTAAGAACTAATTACTAAAATCCAACGTACTATTGTTTATATAATCAAGAAATAATACCTGGCAAAACCTATTCAAATTGTAAGGAAACCATTATCAACTTAAAGAAACGAAAATGAGCAAAAAACAGAAACGAAACAGTTCCTGCTTTTTGCCCATTTTATTCTGAGAATACTTACTTTATTCGATAGGTTCTATACAAAACTTAAATTGATAGTTTTTAGAAGACAGTCGAAATTCATCAAAAGGTAAAGCTCCCCAACTATTGTCGCCACCAACACCGCGTTGTTTTAAATCGATATGGATATAAACAGCATCGCGTTTTGTTATATCATTAGTATGACGAAGAATCTTTTCTCTATCGTAATCGAAATCAGCCGTAGGGTTGTGCAAAGTGCTAAAACATATTAATGGCAAACCTGTAAAACGCAATCCATTATCCGCAGTATTTTCTAAAGTAAACCAACGTGTATCCGTTTTGTATCCATTTTCTTGAGGACGGATATAAGGCACGTACTGCTCGGCAACACTTCCTTTATACAAACCTACAAAAGCAGAACGATTCCTATCGTTCATGTTTTCATGAGGTCCACGTCCGTACCAAGATAAAGAATCGTATTGGGCTGGAAGACTGAGTTGCATGCCAAATCGAGGTAATTCAGGTAAGGTATCAACACCGCATACCAATTGTCCATTAACTTCTATACGGCCATCCATGTCGATGCTGAAATTGGTAAGGTAATCCGAACTTACTGCATCCAAACGGTGCTTAAAATGAACTTGTACCTGTCCCAATTGATCTGTTTTAATTGTATAATCAATTAAAATGGCACTATCTCCAGCCGTTTTCCAAGCCTTCGATATGTGAGCTAATTTATTTCCGTAATCATTATCAACTGGCGCTCTCCAGAAACAAAGACGCAAAGGTTCTTTAATCAGATCGTTGTTGTTTACACTGTATTGAGAAAGGTGACCAAGCTTAAGGTCAAAGTTTATTTTAATTTTACCTGTTTCGCAAATTAAGACATTTTCATTTTCAGTGACTTTTATTATTTTTTCTGTTTCACTACGATTCGAAGAGGTATATTTCCCACCTAGGGCTATCTGTTCGCTGGCAACTATGTGCCCAACTTTAAGCAAATGGCTTGCTTTTTTTGTTTTTAAATAGAAATTGATAAAGTATTCGCCTTGATTTTTGTTGATTAATTTAAAATCTATTTCAGGCGATACCACTGCTGATTTTTCAGGTGCTATGTTAGGTATTGCCATATTACCATATTGTACTCTTGTACCATTTTTTAGCACTTCCCAGTAAAGATCATACTGATTTAGATTGGTGAAAAAGTAGTTGTTGTCAATTCTAAATGTAAGTTCTTCTATATTTTCAGGCTTAATCTTTATGTTCTGATATACTTTTTTCACTTCCCAAAGGGCTGGCTGAATGCTTCGGTCGGGAAACACCAATCCATTGATCATGAAACAATTGTCATTGTATACTCCTTCCGGTTCAAAATCACCTCCATAAGCATAGTATTTTTCTCCATTATTATCTGTCTTCCATAAGCCCTGATCTACCCAGTCCCATATAAAACCACCTTGCATTTGCGGCTCGCTTTCTACAAAATCCCATAGCTCCTGTAAATTGCCAGTGCTGTTACCCATGGAGTGGGAATACTCGCACCAAATAAATGGGCGTTTGGGATATTTACCAATGTATTTTTCTTTCAGGGTAGGTATTTTATTATACATCCAAGCAATCACATCGGTGAATAATGAATCAGGAATGAAATTGTTTTCTTTAGAACTTGGGCCTAATTCCAACTGCGCAGGACGAAATGGATCTAGTTTTTTGGATAAATTGTAAGCAGCTACCATATTGTCTCCCACTCCAATTTCATTACCCATTGACCAAATAATAATAGACGGATGATTTTTATCACGCTCTATCATATTTCGTACGCGAGCCAGTATGGCTTCCATATAATCCGGATGATGTCCTAGTGAAGTTTCAGCTGTAAAGCCATGGCCATGCCCTTCGATATTTGCTTCGTCAACAACATAAATTCCATGTTTGTTGCACAGGTGATACCAGTACGGATCGTTAGGGTAATGACAGGTACGCACAGCATTGATATTGTACTTTTTAAAAAGTTCGATATCTTTTAACATGGATTCTCGACTAATAACATGTCCATATGTCGGATCGTGCTCGTGCCTGTTCACACCTTTTAGTAAAATGGGTTTTCCGTTAACCAGTAAGTTCCCATTTTTAATTTCAGAACTTCTAAAACCTACATCGTGTGTAAGGCTTTGTATTACTTTTCCTTTTTGTAATAAACAGATGTTTACATTATACAAATTGGGCGTTTCGGCAGTCCAATGTTTAATTTTATTTAAGATCGTGCTAAAATCAGATGTCAAAATTTGATGTTTCTTTTTTAATACCTTCTTTTTTTCATTGAAAACTTTATTGCCCGTTTTATCAAATAATGTGAGGTCAATTTCAAACTGCGAAGTTTTTGTCTTTTTGTGCGCTTTCAATTCAACTTGAACATTAAAAATGCCTTTTTCATAGCTACTATTCAAAGAAGCATTAATCTTAAAATCACGAATTCGCACTTTGGGCGTTGCAACAAGATATACATCGCGCTCAATACCATTCATGCGCCAAAAATCCTGATCTTCCAGATAATTACCTTCGCAAAAGCGATATACTTCAACAGCAAGCGAATTGTCACCTTTTTTTACGTAAGGAGTTATATCAAATTCCGAGGGTAATTTACTACCTTGGCTATAGCCTACTTTTTTGCCATTTATCCATAAGTAAAAGGCAGATTTAACAGCCCCAAAATGTATAAAAAGTTGCTTACCTTGCCATTGCTCGGGTAAAGAGAATTGGTGAATGTATGAGCCAACCTCATTTAAGGAATGATCAATAAAAGGTTCGTTTTTAGGAAATGGATATTTAACATTGGTATACAAAGGGTATCCATATCCATTCATTTGCCAATTGCCTGGAACAGGTATCTTTTTCCAATCCTTAGCCTCGTATTCACTTTTATAAAAATCGATAGGCCGATCTTCGGGGGTTGCCGACCAATTAAATTTCCAATTTCCATTGAGAATCTTTACGTTAGGAGAAGCAGATAGATCATAGGCATCTTTAATCGATTCCCTGTTAAAAGGAATGAACCATGTATGTGGTTTTTCTTTATTCACTTCAATAATGGAAGGGTTTTCCCAATCGGGAATAGAATCCTTGGCTTTTGCACCGAAAGAAGTAAATGCACTTACAATGGTAAAACCAATACTTAGCAATAATGTTTTTTTCATATTTTTCATGAATGACAAAACCCTGATAACCAGTGCGAAATTCTATTTTTATAACATTGTAACAAGCTATGTTCTTTATTGCCTGATTAAACTGAACGAAATATGACAAAAGTCTGATTTACAAATCTCTTTGTGAAATCAACCATTATTTGTTCAGTACTAGGTTAATTGAAAAATTTGCTCCGGTCATGCCGGTTTCATGATGTTTGTTTTTCTACATCGGTAAAAATACTATTTCTCTTAATTTATTTATGATTTATTAGCTTAAATACTGTGATTGTTCAAATATTTCAGTGAAACGAAAAAGAAGCTCAATAAAAAATATCTAACGTTAGACAATTACATAAGCATTACACTAGCTCAACCTCACTCACTCCATTGCTCTTTTTCAGTACTTTTATTTGAGCGGGAATACGTTCTTTTAAGTTTTCTACATGGGAGATGATTCCGATCATCTTTCCCTGAGCCTGCAGCGTTTCCAAGCTTGAAATTACGGTCTCTAGAGTTTGACTATCCAAAGTGCCAAAACCCTCATCAATAAAAAGAGAATCGATACTTACATTATTACTGGCCAAATCAGATAGACCCAATGCTAGAGCTAAGCTGATCAAGAATTTTTCACCACCACTTGATGTATCCACATAGCGAGCCTCATCGGTCTGATAATGGTCAATCAACTTAAAAAAAAGCTCCTCGCCCGACTTATATGTAGGCTCTAATCTGAGAGAATAACGCTTGTTTAACTTGAACAAATGCACATTAGCTAATTGAATCAGATTATGAAGCGTCAAACGCTGCACGTAAGTATTAAAAGCATGTTTCGATCCTCCCAACAAACTCATCAAATCGTTCCATTTCTTTAGTACCTTCTCTTGCACCGAAATTTCATCTGTGACCTTTTGGTTTCGCTCTTTAATCTGCTTGTCCAATTCAAATTTCTGTTTGATCTCCCCTGTTCGTTCTGTCAGTTTATTCTTACCAGCTTCAATATTTTTTTGTTTCCTATCAGCCTCATTAGCGGAGAATTCAAAGTTTTTCGACTTCTCTAGTTTCTCAACATCTTCCTTTAATCGATTGCCTAAAGTTTTCAATTCCAAGCCTCGATCATCTATTCCCTTTACAATTTTCACAAAGCGAGTCTTATCCTCCAAACTCAAAAGCGCATTCTCCACAGCTACTCTCGATTCAAAATCACTTGCTTCAATAGCTTTCTCCAAACTCAAAGTATGTTCATTCAAACTCGTCACTGATTTCGCTTGTTCTTTCTGTAGATTCTCTGTCTCTTTTGTTTTGCTGACTTGCGCTGTATTTAATGCCTGTAGCAATTGCAAAGCATGATCAAATGCTTTTTTAGAAACTTCTTTTACTTTTTGTAACTGCTCTCTCTTGGCAGAGATGCTTATCTCCAAAGGTAAAATGGCTTTCCGATCAGCTGAAGCACTTTGCAATTTTGCTTCTGTCTCTTTCTGCTCATTTTCAAGAAGCAACTTCGTTTTCTGTTTGTCGCTAAATTGTTCCCTATTATTTTTGATATCATTAACCAATTGAGTCTTTAAATTTATCAGCTCAAATTGTTCCTTAGTTTTGAGCTGATAAGTTGCGATCTCCTTTTCAATAGTCTTCACAAAAGCAGAACTCTCTTCTACACTTGGCAAAGCCAATTTATACAATGCCAAATCATCTCTCAGTTGAATCTCTAAATCCTTCGTTTCCTGATTAACATTCTTTATGAGCGTATTTTTCTGTTTCAATTCCAATTTCAAGTGCTCTAATTTCTCAATTAGAGTAGCTTGCTTGGTTTTCAAAATATTTACAGCCTTTAATTCTTTTTTACAAGCCTCATCCTGTTGATTTTTTAGCTTTTGCAGATTTTGCCCTTCAACAATCTGCATAGCAAGTGCCTCACTTAGCTTTTCAAGTTCAAGCAGTTTTTTGCCAATATTTTCGTGTTCCTCTATACCTTGATCTAAACCCAGAGATATAAAGTTCTCAACCGCCTTTTTCATCTGATTAAGCAAAGTTTTCAGTTGAATAGCATTCGTTTCTGTCTTTGTTGCGATAGCAACCAGTCGAAGCTCAATAGCCTTCTCTTCCTTTGCAAGCAGATCTAGATTCTTTTTACGCTCATCGCGCTGCAATTGAGATGTAGACAGCGTGATGCTTTCGTATTTTGAAACGTAAGGATGTTCGGTAGAGCCACACAAATGGCAAGGACTCTCCGCTTCTAATTTCTTCCGCTCGACTTCGAAACTGAGTATCTTTGTTTCCAATTCAAGAATTCGTTCTGCATCTTTAAGGGCAGATTCAGCCTCTACTTTTTTGATTTGCAAGGCCTTGTTTTGCAGAATCAGAACTTGCTTGTCTTTTTCCTGTTCCTTCTGCTCTTTGCTTAAAACGTTCTCTTTCTCACCAATCTCCTTCGCCTCTTTCGAAAGCCTTTGCCCCTCCTTCCAATTCAGCTTTTGCTTTTCGAGCTGTTCTCGTTTTAGTAAAAGCTGATCCAAAGAATTTGCACGAAGAAGTTGATTTGATTTTTCGAGAGCCTCATTTAAATCATTCAATTTAATTTGATTGCGCTCATACAAAGCATTTGTTTCTTTCAGAGCCATTTCAGTTTCAATCTGAAACTTCTCTTTCTGATTTAATGCTTTATTGTCAAGCTCCAACTGTTCGTAATTTCTGCTGCGTATTAACAAATGAGAACGCCAATCGACAATATGCTTCTCCAATAGCAAACAATCCTTATGCGTTAGTAAAAAAGCATCAATAGCAACCAGTTCTTTTGTTTTCTCTTCCTGACTTTTATTTTTTGCTTCAAACAAGTTTTGCAATTTGGCTATCTGCCCTTTACACTCAACCAGCGATTTTTGCGCTACCAAATGCTTTTCCTTGCCATTCTTAATATCCGAATCGTGTTTGGCTACTTGATCTAATTTTGGCAACCAATTGTTGAAATTTTCTTCACTTTTCTGATGCTCCAAATTAAACTTCGCTTCTTGTTTTTGAGCATCGGCGATATTCAAAACAAGAACTTTTAAGGCCTCCTGTAGTTCCAGAAGTCGAGCCTTATTACTCACCTGTTCCTTCTCAAGACGTTTAATGCTGTCAAGCACTTCCTTATGAGGCTCTGCCTTTTCATGGCGTTGTAAAGTTGCTATGGTTGACTGATTCTTCTGTTTTTCAGTCTCTAAAAGAACCATACGCTTCTCCAAGCTTTCCTGTTCCTTAAGTAGTTCTACTTCTTTCTTATACCAAGCCAAAACAAGCTCAACCTCTTTCAATTCGTCAGCTAGCTTTTCTATATCTTTTTTTAGCAAGTCTTGTTCTGCTATTAATTCTTGTCGCAGCTCATCGCTAAGTAGATCATCTGCATTTATTTTTGCTTTGATCTCATCTAGCTTTCTTCTTTCTTCCCCAATCTTATTGCCGATGGTTTCCCCAATTTTTTTATAGATATCTTCCCCGGTAATCTGCTCAAGCAATTTGCCTTTGTCATGTGAACTAGCCGATAAAAAAGCAGCAAATTCACCTTGAGCCAACATTGCCGATCTTAAAAACTGATTGTAATTCAATTGAGTCACACGCTCCACTGCAGTTCTCACCTCTGTTTTCTTCTCAGCAATAATTTTCCCTGTAGATAAATCCTTCAAGCGCACTTCTTCTTTCGGATTACTAAGTAATTTTCCTGCCTTGGTTGTAAGTCTCATACTCCAATGCGCCTCGTATCTGCTGCTTTGATTTTCGAAGCTGACCCTAACCATGGCTTCGTTCGCTCCATAGCTAATCACATCGCGCAAATTGGCTTTAGCGGTAGTACTGCTAAATCGGGGAACACTATGATACAAGGCAATGGTGATGGCATCTAAAATAGTTGTTTTGCCGGCGCCAGTAGAACCTGTGATTGCATACAAACCAACATCCTTAAACAAGTCACTCTCAAAATCAATAACAATAGGCGTTTTCGATTTCAATGAGTTGATATTCTGTAATTCTATTTTTAAAATTCTCATGGGTAGATCAGTCTAATTCTCTCTGGCTATTTGCAAAGCTTCGTTAAAGGCATCAAAAATTTCAGTATTTTCAGCTATATCAAAATCCTGTTCCTTGCATTTCATTTTAAAAACATCGAGTGGTTGCAGCTCTTTAATATTTTTGGAACTCTCTATTAAAGCCTCCAAACCTTGTATGTTTCGTTCGTTTTTCAAACTGATCTTCAAAACCTCCAAATTAAGATCTTCAGCTGCCTTATTAATTTCCTGACTCTCAATTTTGGTATTCGTATTGTTATCAATCACCACTTCGACCCAGGGTTTTAAAGCATAAGTCGCCTTATCGATCGTCTTCAATTCTGCAATGCACTCCTCAACCGATCCTTTCACCCGAAGCACTTCCCGAAACTTAGGAATCATTATATTTTCTATCTTCAATGGCTTTTCCCCGTCGCTTTCAATCAAAATCACATTTTTATTGTAGCCTATTTCGCTAAAGCTTAAGATTGTAGGTGAACCCGAATAGCGAATGTGATCTGTTTTGCCTGCTTTTTGAGGGCGATGCAAATGGCCCAAAGCCATATAATCGAAAACTTCAGGAAAATCTTCAGCACCAATATCACCCAAGCTTCCCACATAAATACTCTGCTCACTCTCGGATGTAGAACCGCCAATCGCAAACAAATGCCCCATACCAATTACAGGCACATCATCCGATTTTATGCTTTCGCAATAGGCTCCTATTTCCGTATAATGATTCACCAAAGCCATTTTATAGCGATCTCCAATATCATCGAAGGATTCCCCTGCAACAGCTCGCCTGATATCCTGATCTCTCATATAAGGAACTGCAGCTACAATCACCTGCTCATCACCTACCGAAAGTGTGAAGGCCTCATCCTCTATATTCTCTGTCACCTTACCAACCACCTGAACTTGCAAAGCAGACAGCAGGGCCTTCGGTGCATTTATGGTACCTGGTGCATCATGATTACCACCCGTAATCACCACATGCTTACAGGAGCTATGCGCCAATTTAATCAGAAAATCATAGTACATCTTCTGACTTTGGGTAGAGGGTACGCCTGTATCGAAGACATCACCCGACACCAACAAAACCGACACTTCCTCGGTTTTAATGTAAGTCTCTAACCATTCTAAAAACTGCGATTGCTCTTCGTATTGCGATTGCTCATGAAGCCTATGCCCCAAATGCCAATCGGATGTATGTAGTATTTTCATGTGTTTTATATTTTTGCCATAATGGAGCTTAGCAGGATAATCATCAACCTGTGTTTAAAAAGTTTCATACAAGAACGTTTCATTTCTAATTTTTCTTTAAACGATGTCCAAATAAGCAGATTACAAATCTACGCAAATTGGTGCTGTCTTATTTATAATAAAAAGCGTCTTTTTCCCACTTACCTGGATTATTTTGTATGTATTGTTCTATTCTGTGATAAGAATAAAAATCGAGAATAATATAATCGTAAAAACGGGTTTGCTATGCAAAACTGGCATTTATTTTATGAATTTCGAATGTGATACGCCCCTTGTTCCAACAAATTATTCGCGACAAATTATGATGTAACATGGGATTGTTATTTTTTGTCATTCCACCCGTCGAAATACTATTTATCGCATCTTTGAAATGCTTGGCATCCTCCCTTATTTGATAAGTCGGAACATATAAAATTAAGTAAAGCTAGCATTTTTAGCATTAAAAATATACTGTAAAACCTGTCTATTTTAATATTTTCAATAAATAGGTTGTTAATTTCAACAACAACTATCAAAGAATGTGTAAGTTCATTTTAGATCCTGATAAAATATGATTTTAAAAAGATCTATCTCAATCTTGTAGATAGATCATATCTTTATCTTAATAGGTGTTGCCATGGCTCTAAAAATAAAAAGTCAGCTCGGTAAATTGAGCTGACTTAATTGCATGTATCTGTATTAACTTAGTATTTATAAATTGATTTTATAAACAATGGACTCTTTACCTACTTGAACGCCTTTTATGATATAAAAAAAAGTGTACTCACGTAGCTCAGGCAACTGATCATCAAGCTTGGGACGCACATCGATATACTTGGTTCCATTACAAACATCA
>JADGFH010000785.1 GCA_016743925.1 Labilibaculum sp. | reverse complement strand
AAGTTATTTTGTGTCATTTTAAACAGAATCTTATGCCAACAGAAATTGTAACCACAGATGATTTGAGAGAATTCAAAATTGAATTACTAGATGAATTCAAAACGATTTTAAACTTGGCGTGTTAAACGAGACTTTTGGAAAAACGGTGAAGCTACTAGAGGCAAATCCTGTGGCAGGACTATTAACCCATCACGAACAACTCAACAAGCAAAAAGCGGATTGGAAAGATGGGCTAAGGATTTCGCGAGAGGCAAAGACCTTTGCAGATAAAGAGACGATTTCTACATTGTTACAGAAGGAGTTGGCTGAAGAGTATAAGGGTTTGTTGAAGCAAAAACAGGATTTGCAGCTTAAAAAAACAAGTACTGAATCAGCCTTGAAAGATGCCGAAAGAATTCTTGATCTAGAAAGTAAAATTCTGAGTTTCGATGCGGAGCGTAAGAAGCTGGTTGAGGGTTCGCCTTGTCATTTGTGTGGTTCTACCGAGCATCCTTATGTGAGCCAATACGAAAATATAACACTATCTGAAAGTCAGGCACAGCTTGATGAGCGAAAGAAAGCCCTAGATGTCTTGATGAAAGAGGAGAAGGCAATTGAGCTTGCAATGGTTGCCAATAATACCAAGACGGAGTCGAATGCCAGCCATTAAAAGACTTTGGTCGAGCAGTTGAAGAAGATGGTGGAGGACTTTAATTCTCTAAATATAGATTTCAAGATTGAAGCGTTAGAAAATATTGGCAAGCACTTGGCAGATCTGGAAAAGCAAAGTGCTGAACTGTCTGTTAAGATTGCCGAAGGACAAAGATTACAAAAGAATAAAGACCTGCAGGATACCGCTTGTAAAAAGCAAAGCGAGTTTGTAAATGACTTGAAAACCAAGCAGGCCACTCTTTCGGAGAAGCTTGAGAATATGGTGCGTGAACTAAAGCAAAGAAAAGCTGATTTCGCCAAGATCAGTCAGGAAACAAAAGACTTGGAGAATCAGCTGAGAAATCTGATGACCCAATTGGCTGCTGATATCAAAAATAATCGGGAACAGTTTAACGAAAAACAGAAAAGCCAAGTCGCGCTTGAGAACGAACAGAAAGAAACGGTTACGAAGTTACGAACTGTTTTATATGAAAGAAAAGCCATTCTACCTATGGAGATTAGCATTCTTGACAAGACTTACAAAAGGCAAAAGAGTGGAGTATACGCCACGCCAAGATAGGTCAAATGGGCGAGTAGCTCTTTACAATTTAGAAGTTAGTAAAGATGGCGAAAACTGGACTAAAGTAATTGAAAAAGGAAGCTTTAAGAACAATGCTCGTCGTCAAGAAATATTATTTAATCAGGAGATAGATATTCGTTACTTTAGATTTACATCATTAAAAGAAGTGAATAGTGGTTTTTACAGTTCAATATCTGAAATAAGTGTGATATTATAAATCTATTATAGAGTTGGAATATCGTTTAGGGAATTGCGATTATCAACGGTTTGATGTACTATTTGAAAAAGAATAGTATTTCCTCATTAAAATAATAAAAAACTGCTTCGTGTTTTATAAATACGGAGCAGTTACTATATGAAGTGTGGCATTTGGCTTACTATGAATCAGATGTGAATTTAATTAATCAAGATAGAAATCAATAATGAAACAATTATTCAGTGTAAATAAGATTATCTGTTTTTGCTTTATTTTAAGCCTGTTTTCGTGTCAGGTAGAGCAAAAAAAAGAATCTGGTAAATGTCGTCCTCAAACACCGATTATGGGTTGGGCAAGTTGGAACAATTACCGTGTTCATATCAATGAAGATATTATAAAAAAACAGGCCGATGCCATGGCAAGTAATGGAATGGGAGATGTAGGATATCAATATATTAACACCGACGATGGTTTTTTTGGTGGTCGTGATGTGGATGGTAATTTACTGGTTCATAAGGAACGTTTTCCAAACGGAATGAAAGCATTGGCGGATTATATCCATGCTAAAGGTTTGTTGGCTGGAATATATTCTGATGCAGGTATTAATACATGTGCTTCGTATTGGGACAAAGATACAATTGGAGTTGGAATGGGACTTTTTGGTCATGATCAGCAAGATCTCACCTTATTCTTAAAAGACTGGGGATACGATTTTATAAAGGTAGATTGGTGCGGAGGAGAGTGGTTAGGGCTTGATGAGCAAATACGCTATACCGAAATAAGCCGTATTATTCGCCAGATTCGTCCCGATGTTGTTTTTAATATTTGCCGATGGGAATTCCCTGGCGAATGGGCTTTGCCCGTGGCCGATTCTTGGCGCATTTCTGGTGATATCAATAATACTTTTGAGTCTGTTATGCATATTGTTGATCTTAATGCCGACTTATGGCGTTACTCTGGTCCTGGTCATGTAAATGATATGGATATGCTTCAGATAGGTCGTGGCATGAGTTACGAAGAGGATAAAGCACACTTTACCATGTGGTGTATAATGAATTCACCTTTATTGGCAGGAAATGATTTGTCATCTATGAGTAAAGAAACTTTGTCTATCCTGACCAATAAGGATGTGATTGCACTTAATCAAGATCCTTTGGTTTATCAAGGGCGAAGATTAGTTGATAATGGAGATACAGAAGTGTGGGCCAAACCTTTAAAATATACAATGAGTGGAGAAGTTGGTGTAGTATTACTAAATAGAGGAGGGCAGACTGCCGATATCTCTCTAAATATGAAAACCATTGGAATTAACGCTAAGGCTGGTTATAGTTTCAAGGATTTATGGAATAAAGAAACGAAAAATGTAAATAATGCAGACAGTCTTTCGTTTAAAGTACCAGCACATGGGGTTGTAGCTCTTCGCATTAAAGGAGAATCTATCCCCTTTAATATGTTTCAATTACAGAAAAAATAAAAAGCAAAAGGAACGCACCAGTTGCGTTCCTTTCCAAATACTATCTCCATGAAGAAATTCTGGTCATTTTACTGTTAAAGATGTTTTTGCTTAAGCTTCAGGTATATGAGTATAGTTATTTATTGAGAAAAGCCGGAAAAGTGTTCTAT
>JADGFH010000784.1 GCA_016743925.1 Labilibaculum sp. | reverse complement strand
CCTGAAATAGAAATGGTAGTTGGTAAATTGGGACGTGTAGAATCGGCCTTAGATCCTGCTCCTATTTCAATGTACGAGAATGTAATCAACTACAAGAGTGAATACAAAACAAATCAGTACGGAAAAAGAATCCGTTTTGCAGTTGATGATAATGACAATTTTATTCGCGACGAAAAAGGGGAATTAATTCCTAATGATTTTGGAGAATATTATCGCCAATGGAGAGATCATATTAAATCACCAGATGATATCTGGACGGAGATTGTGAATGCCACTAAAATTCCGGGCGTAACCTCTGCACCTAAATTGCAACCAATCGAAACTCGATTGATCATGTTGCAAACAGGTATGCGAGCACCTATTGGAATTAAAATATCAGGTAGTAATCTGAAACAAATTGAAGGTTTTGGTCTTCAATTAGAAAAGATCGTTAAAGATATTCCCGGTGTCAACAAAGCATCTGTCTTTGCAGAAAGAATGGTTGGAAAACCTTATTTGGAAATCCGAATCGATAGAAAAGCAATTGCCCGTTATGGCATTCAAATCGAAGATGTGCAAAAACATTTATCGGTTACTGTCGGAGGAATGGCACTAAGCAGTTCCGTTGAAGGAAGAGAACGCTACCCAATTCGCGTTCGTTATCCAAGAGAATTGAGATCCGATCCTGATCTTCTGCATAAAATTCTGATTCCAACAACAATGGGAAATTCAGTTCCTCTAGAAGAATTAGCAGAAATTGCTTACGTGCAAGGTCCTCAGGTTATCAAAAGTGAAAATACATTCCAAGTTGGATATGTGATTTTTGATAAATTGGAAGGATTCTCAGAAGTGGATATTGTGGAAAATGCTCAGGAATACATTGCTGGAAAAATTGAAGGTAATGATTTAAAAGTTCCTGCAGGCGTAAGTTTTAAATTCACTGGCAACTACGAAAATCAGATTAGAGCCGAGGAACGACTGGGGATTGTAATTCCAGTTGTGCTTATCATCATTTTCCTGATTTTGTATTTCCAATTCAAAGGCATTGCTCCTACCCTTATGGTATTTAGTGGTATTGCCGTATCCTTTTCAGGTGGTTTTATCATGATCTGGTTATACAGTCAAGGTTGGTTCCTTAATTTTTCTGTTTTTAATATCAATCTGCAAGAACTGTTTCAGGTTCATCCTATTTACTTAAGTGTTGCGGTTTGGGTTGGCTTTATTGCTCTGTTTGGAATCGCTACTGATGATGGTGTGATCATGGCCTCTTATCTGGAACAAGTATTTGAGAAGAATCAACCAAAGACAAAAGCCGAAATCAGAAAGTCAGTTATCGAAGCAGGTTCAAAGCGTATTCGTCCTTGTTTAATGACAACAGCTACCACTCTTTTGGCTTTGCTACCGATTTTAACCTCAACAGGAAGAGGTGCAGATGTTATGATACCAATGGCGATTCCTGCATTTGGTGGAATGGCAATCGAGCTAATCACCTTATTTGTTGTACCCGTTTTATATGCCATGTACAAAGAATTTCAATTGAAAAAAGAAGGAGGACTGTCATGAGATATACGCTAATCCTATCGCTATTGCTGATGTTTATGTCTGCTAGGGCACAAAATGATAAAAATCTTTTACAGGATTATATTAATTTTGCAATCGCTAACAATCCGGAACTAAAAGCAATGGATTTAAAATACCAACAAGCTTTGGAAATGGTTCCACAAGCAAAAGCCTTGCCCGACCCGAATTTTTCGGCAGGTGTGTTTATTCAACCAATCGAAACCCGATTAGGTGCGCAAAAAGCAAAACTTTCGCTTTCGCAGATGTTCCCCTGGTTTGGTACGCTTAGCGCTAAAGAGCAACAGGCAAGTTTACAAGCACATGCGCAACACCTTAACTATCTGGATGCAAAAGGCAAAACAGAAATGAAGGTGAAACTTTCCTATCTGGATTTGATTTTAATGGATCGTAAAATCTTCTTCACACAAAAGCGTGTTGAAATTCTTGATTTATTAGAAAAGCAAAGTCTTACTCGTTTTGAAAATAACCAATCGAGTATGGTAAATGTGCTTTACGTTCAAATGCTAAAAGAGGAATTACTAGCGAAGCTTGGATTGTTTCAGGATAAAAATCAGACACTGCAAGCTGCATTCAATAAAATCTTGAATCGAGATTTGAAAACTTCTGTTGAATTACCAAAGGATGATTCTTTCATGCTTCAACAAATCCCTTTGGATACTGACATTTCATTTAATGAGCACGCAAGAATTAATTCATGGGAAGCTTTGAAAGAGGCAGGTTCATTTGGTGAGAAAGCAGCGAAGCTAAACGGATTACCAAAAATTGGTATTGGTCTCGACTATGCAATTATTGCTGAAAGAAAAGATATGGATCTTGCTGACAATGGAAATGATGCCATTATGCCGATGATTTCTGTGAGTATTCCTCTATTTCGAAAGAAATACAAATCTGCGGTTAAGCTCAATCAGTTGAAACAAGTACAATTCGAACAACTAAAAATTGAGGAATTGAACCGACTTGAGTTAGAAAAACAGAAGGCAATCGAAGAATATTCTATCGGAAGCAGAGAATTAAAGGTGTATCAGAACTTATTGGTAAAAGCCAAACAATCATATGAAATTCTAACAACCAGTTACGAAACCTCTTCAAGTAAATACGAAGAAGTTTTGAACATGCAACAGAAAATTTGGATCTACGAACAGAAACAAATCGAAGCACAAATCATGCTTCAAAAGAGTCTGGCAAAATTTAAATATCTGGATACAGATTCTTAAAATACTTATGATTTTCAAGGATTATATCATCAATAGAATCAAAACCAGAATATTCAACAAAAAGAACTTATTATGAATAAGATAATCGAATATATAACAGATAACTGGAAGCAAAAGCTCATCATATTAGGGCTTGGTTTACTTCTGGGATGGCTCATTTTTGGTGGACAACCACAAGCTTCAAATGGACATGAAGGACATCAGCATGAAATGGAAAATGCAAGCGCCGAACCAACAACATGGACTTGTTCCATGCATCCACAAATTCA
>JADGFH010000783.1 GCA_016743925.1 Labilibaculum sp. | reverse complement strand
AGCATGTCCATTACCTGTTTTTGGTTTTGTTTTGCGATATCATTTTTTTGATATGGATCTTTAATAATATTATAAAGAGATTTGCATTTTTGGCCATCATATAGCATAAGGTAGTTGCCTTGAATCATTTGATAGCATTGATTAATGATGCTAACTGCAAATTTCGGTGCATTATCATCTAAAAGATTATTACCTGCAGAATTAAAAGGTGCATCATAGTTTAAATAGGACAATACTGTAGGGAATATGTCTATTTGTTGAACTCTTTCTTCTCGTTTGCTTTTTAAATTTTTACCTGGTGCATAAAACATCAAAGGAATTGCAAATGCATTAGCCGAGGTTGCATATTCCTTATGCCATGGAGTAATAGCATGATCTGCAGTAATTACAAACAGGGTATTTTTATACCATGGCATGGTCGAAGCAGTTTTGAAGAATTGTTGAAGAGCAAAATCTGTATAGTGTATTGTTTCATGAATACCGTTTGTTCCTTTCGGGAATTTCCCAATATATTTTTCTGGTACGACATAAGGATTGTGAGACGAAAGGGTAAAAACGGATGCTAGAAATGGTTTTTTACATTGATTAAGCTCTCTAGCCATGTAATTTAAATAGGGTTCATCCCAAATACCCCAAGTACCATCGAAATCGCTTGAATTTGGATATTCATTTAAGCCATAATACTTATTAATGCCTGCAGATTTGCAAAAATTAGCAAATCCCATTGTTGAATTGTGTGAACCATGAAAGAATAGAGTTTCATAGTCTTTGTTTTTTAAACAGGATGCTAAGCTTTCTACTTTATTACCCAATTTATTGGATAAGATAAAGGGGGTTTGGGTAGCAGGAATAGATGCCAGAATAGCTGGAAGAGCATCCATACTTTTACGACCGTTTGCATAAGCATGAGAAAAATATAGACTCTCATTCATTAAGGAATCCAAGAAGGGTGCATATCCAGGATAATTTCCATTTTCTAAATTCGGATTCAAACTCTTAAATGTCTCTCTAGTAAAACTCTCAAGAATAATTATTACCACATTGTCCGGTCTAAATACATTATCTGTAGCTCTATGGGATTGAGTGGAAATGGTCTTATATGAAGCTGCTTTGTTGTGATTTTGATCCTCAATTCCTTCAAAGTAAGATGCTGTGAGTGTGAATGCTGAATTAAGAACAATACCCGCATTTTCAACTTGCTCTACATCCTTAATGGCATCACTAATTTTAAGTGATTCACCAAAAATATTTAAATTATTTTTACACCCTGCTATACATATATAAGCAATGAAAATCCATAGAAAAGCAGCAGATTTATAACTTAAAGGTTTTCTTGTTTTTTTCAGCTTTGACATGCTGTAATTAAAATAGAGTACAAGACAAATAACTAGTAGGAATAAGAGTACAAAAGCATACCAATAAGTAAACAAAAACTCATCACCCAATGACGACATGTTGGCTTGGGTTCCTAAATAATCAAATATTGAGAAGGTTATACGTTTTAGAGTGTAGGGATAATAAAAAATATCAGCAAGATTGGCTACCAATGCTACCGTGTTAATTACGGCATATAAAAAAACCAGTACATATTGATACCATTTTGTTTCGCAGAATTTAAAAGGCAGCAAACTCAAGAGAATAAACGGCATGTTAAGAATGCAAACGGCGGCAATATCGAATTTTACACTATCTATAATATAAAATGGGTAATGATACCACGAGATATTACAAAATAAGGCTTGATTAAAACCAATAAATAGTATTCTACACAATTGGAAAAGAAACATTAATAATAAAAGCTGATTGCCTAATACTTGAAGCCTTGATTGTATTTTTAGTCTTAATGTCATATATTTTTGTTTATTTATTACCACCACAACTTAAAAACTTACTTCAATTCGGAATCTGAAACCATGATTTGAAGAAAACTTATCAAAAGATGATCCTTTGTTAATTCGATTAACATATTCAATTCTAAGACATTTGAATATGTTGGTTATTCCGAAACCCATTTCCATATATGGTTCTTGTGTTGGTGCTTGAAGCATATTTGGCAGATCTAAAGCCTTACCATGATTGCCAAGTAATTTTCCATAAAAGGCTTTGAAGGTGATGATTTCTCTAAAATTCAGTTTCTTTATTAATGGAATCTTATTGAAGAGAATACCGCCACCATTTAAACTGAGATGAGCACTCATATACAAATCGCTTGCAAAAGAGGTGTGATGTAATAAATTGAAATGATAACGAGCCGCGCCCATATCCCGAGTTCCTCTAGTCAGATTCAGAAGAGGATAGGGAACATTTCCTATAATACCACCACCTTCAATCATTGTTTTAAGAAATATAGGACCCATATTAAATCGATTCTTCATCGACATATTTAGATGGGCATAGTAACCAGTTTGATTTCCACTTTTGTTTGGCAGTTTATATTGTCCCAGTAAGGTGGTGAAATGAAATACAGGCTTTTGATTCCCATAATAGATCCGCGAAAAATAGCCCTCGTCATAATCCTGACCAAAGGATAATCTTACGTCGAACATTAGATTTCGAGTATCAATATGAGACAGGTTTTCACCTCCTTTATTGAAATCCAAATTATAATTAGAATAGTAACGGTTTAATGAAGGGCGGATTAAAAGCCCAAGACTATTATTTACTTGATATTCATAAGTTAAGTTAAAGTGTTGGTTTCGTAATAGATATGGATTTGGCACTTTAGATGTGAAGGAGGAAATAATATTCCCACCACCTTTAGTGAATGGATTTTCACGAATAAATTCGATAAACTTATTCTTAGTGAGGTCAAAATAATCGTAATGATAATTAATAGAGATAATGCTTCTCTTATTTGTTGGTAATAGGTGTTTTATGCTCCCACCATAGGCAAACTCTTTATTTTTGGTTCCATACCCTAAGTATCCACCTATCGAAACTTTTTTAAAGAGTTTTTCACTTGTTCTTAAGGGCAGTGTAAAACGATTGCCTTCAATTTCATTTTTACGATAAAAAGAAAAATACGGTCCTATATCTAGTCTGTCT
>JADGFH010000046.1 GCA_016743925.1 Labilibaculum sp. | reverse complement strand
ACCTCTATTAGTTAAACTCAATACAAAGATATGAAAAAAAAATCGGAATGGTTATCCCATTTTTGGGTGCGCCAAAAACGAATGTTACTGATTATGAAGAACATTTTGTTGCTAATGTTAATCTTTAATTTTCAAGTATCTGCCTCTCTGTTTAGTCAGCAGACAGTAACCTTGAATTTAAATGATGTAACTCTAAAAGATTGTATTAAGGCTATTGAAAGCCAAACTGAATTGGGCTTTTTGTATAATGGACGGGAACTTGGACGTATTGAGGATGTAAGCGTCGAGGTGACTGACAAAAGTGTAGAAGAAGTATTAACGGATGTTTTAACTTCTAATGGGTACACTTTTGTTATTAAAAACAAGACCATTCTCATAAAAAAGAAAATTGCTGTAATAAAACAGCCCTCAAATCAGCAGCAAGAGAAAAAACAAATTACGGGAACTGTTTCAGATGAATTTGGTGTTCGATTGCCAGGAGTTTCAGTTGTTGTTAAAGGAACTGCCATCGGTACTTCCATTGGTACTGCAACTGATGTAGATGGTAATTTTACATTAGAAGTTCCGAATGGGACAAAAAGTGTCCTTGTTTCTTTTATCGGAATGGTATCACAGGAAATTGAATTGGGTGAAAAGGATAATTTTAAGATTGCTTTAAAACCCGATTCTGAAAATATTGATGAAGTGACCATTGTTGCATTTGGAAAGCAAAAAAAAGAGAGTGTAATGGCTTCAATTGAAACTATTAAACCATCTGAATTAAAGGTAGCATCAAGTAATTTAACCAGTGCTCTTGCTGGTCGTATGTCTGGTTTAATTTCTTATCAAAGAAGTGGAGAGCCAGGTGAAGATGATGCTAGTTTCTTTATTCGTGGTGTCACTTCATTTAGTTATGCATCTGGACCGCTAATCTTAATCGATGGAGTTGAATCTAATACGGAAGATTTAAGCAGTATGCAACCTGATGACATTGAGAGTTTTTCAATTTTGAAAGATGCAGCGGCCACAGCTTTATATGGAGCAAGAGGTGGTAATGGTGTAATTATGGTTGTTACTAAACAAGGGGTTCGAGGTAAAATGAAAATTAACGTGCGACATGAGCAATCAATAAGCACGGCGACGAAAAAGATTGATATAGTCAATCCTACTGACTATATGAGATATAACAATGAGGCAATATTATCTCGTGATCCGTTTGGTATTAGAGCTTATTCGTTGCAGAAAATAGAACGAACTGAAGCGGGATTTAATGAAAGTGTTTATCCAGCTAATAATTGGTATGATTTGTTGTTTAATGATGTAACACGAAATTCTCGTACTAATTTTAACCTGAGTGGTGGTGGACAAAAAGTACGATACTATTTAGCTGGATCATACAGTGAGGATAATGGTAATTTAAAAGTAGACGACAGTAATAATTTCAATAGTAATATTGACATTGATACTTATTTATTACGTTCAAATGTAACAATTGATCTTACTAAATCAACCGAAGCTGTTGTTCGTTTTTATGGACGTTTTAAAGATTATACTGGACCTTTACTAGGTGGATCTGATATGTATAGTCGTGTAATGAGATCTGACCCTGCTGCTTTTGCTCCTTATTATGATGCGATTGGTGCGAAATCTGACGCTACCCATATTTTATTTGGTAATTCTCCCGAAGGAGATTATATCAATCCATACTCTGATTTAGCAAAAGGTTATCGAGAATCCAGCAGTAATAAAATGCAAACTCAGATCGAAATAAAGCAAGATTTAAGTGCTGTTACTAGTGGATTAAATTTTAGAGTCTTAGCCAATGTTACCAGAGATGCCAATTTTGATATGAAACGTCAATATGACCCATATTATTATTATGCTAATGAATATTCATACAATAATTTGGACGACTCCTATTCTTTGACGGCCTTAAATCCTGAAGAGGGTACCGAGTGGATAGATTACAAACCTTCTGATAGTAAAGTTGTAGTAAGCGATTATTTCGAAGCGTCATTGTCGTATAATAAAACATTTAACGATATACATGGAGTTTCTGCTATGTTCGTGGCCACTCGAAGAAATTCGATTACGCCAAAACGAAAAGATAAGGACGATAATTATACTTTAGCATTATCCTTACCTTCAAGAAATGTTGGATATGCAGGTCGAGTTACTTATTCTTTAAACGATAAGTATTTTTCTGAATTTAATTTCGGATATAATGGATCTGAACGATTTGCTAAAAAAAATAGATGGGGTTTCTTTCCTTCAGTGGGATTAGGTTATATGATCTCTAAAGAGGATTTTTGGCAAGGTAGTCTGAAAAACATTATTACATCAGCAAAATTAAAGGCTACTTATGGTCTATCTGGTACCGATGCAATTGGAGATAAGGATGATCGCTTCTTTTATCTTTCGAATATCAATTTAAAGGACGGTGATCGTGGATACCGTTTCGGTGAAAGAGGCAACGTGGGTGTAAATGGAGTAAAGATGCTTCGCTACCCAAATGAACAAATTACTTGGGAAACTTCTACAAAGATGAATTTGGGTGTAGAACTAGAATTATTCAATAAATGGACTTTACTGGCAGATTACTATACGGAACACCGTACTGACATACTTATGGAACGTAAGACGATACCAGCTACAGTTGGTTTGTTATCTACTCCAAAAACCAATGTTGGTGAAGCCAAAGCTAAAGGTATCGATTTATCATTGGATTTTAATCATTCTTGGTCAAATGGACTATGGCTATCTATTCGTGGAAACTTTACCTATGCAGTAAGTACTTTCGAAGTATATGAAGATGTAGATAGATCAGAAACTCCTTGGTTAACCAAGACAGGTCAAGCTACAACACAACAGTGGGGATATGTTGCTGAAAGACTATTTATTGACGATGCAGATGTTCAAAATAGCCCACAACAAGCATTTAGTGAATATGGTGCTGGCGATTTAAAGTATCGTGATATTAATGGAGATGGTAGAATTACTTCAGATGATAGAGTACCTATTGGACACCCAACATCGCCAGAAATTATTTATGGTTTTGGATTTTCAGGTGGTTATAAAGGATTTGATGTATCCTGTTTTTTCCAAGGATTAGCAAATGAAAGTTTTTGGATTGATGCTAAAAAAACAGCTCCTTTTGTCGATGTAGATGAGGATGGTGGTGTAGTTTCTAAAAATGCATTTTTACAAGTTTATGCAGATGATCATTGGTCAAAAGAAAACCCAGATCCTTATGCTTTATGGCCAAAATTATCTGACCGCACATTATCAAATAATACCCAGAAAAGTACATGGTGGATGCGCGATGGAGCTTTCTTAAGATTAAAATCTTTGGAAGTAGGTTATACATTACCCAAAAATATTGCTTCTAAAATAGGATTAGGTTCAGGACGTATTTATGTGAGTGGAACGAATCTATTAACATTTAGTAAGTTCAAACTATGGGACCCCGAAATGGCTGGAAATGGTTTTAAATATCCAATACAAAAAGTATATAATCTAGGAATTCAAATTGGACTGTAAAGTATAATTATGAAAAAAATATTATTAATATCAATGACAATATTCCTGTTTAGCTGTCAGGACTATTTAGATATCGTGCCAGATAATGTTCCTGTATTGGATCATGCTTTTAGAAGCCGAACAACAGCAATGAATTATTTAGCGACCTGTTATAATTATATCCCTAATATTGGACATCCAAATAATGATCCTGCTATGTCAGCAAGTGATGAATGGTTTGTAGAGGTAAATGATTTCTATAGATCTGAGTTTACTGGATTAGAGTACCGATTTGGTTTTGCAAGTGCAGATAGGCCCTTATTTGATTATTGGGGAAATCCAAGTGGTACTGCAGGTAAAAGTATGTATAAAGCAATAAGGGATTGCAATATCTTTTTAGATAATATACATAAAGTTACTTCTGACTTAACCGATGGTGAGAAAAAAGTTTGGATTGCTGAGGTTAAAGTTTTAAAAGCGTATTATCATTTTTATTTAATGCGACTATATGGACCTATTCCTGTAATTCGTGAGAATTTGTCTGTAGATATATCGATTGAAGAAACACGTGTATTTAGGGAACCTATCAACAATGTGGTAGAATATATCGTATCATTGCTTGACGAGGCAGCTCCTAATTTGCCACCAGAAATATTAAGTAGATCGGTTGATTTAGGTCATATTTCAAGACCTGTTGCATTAATGATAAAAGCAGATGTTTTGGTAACTGCTGCTAGTCCTTTTTTTAATGGTAATTCAGATATGGACATATTAGTTAACCCTGATGGGACTAAACTGTTTCCAGAATTTGATGCTAACAGATGGAGTTTAGCTGCTACGGCCTGTGAAGAGGCTATTATTGCATGTACTGACATAGGTCGAGATTTCTATGAATTCGAAGAGTATAATGATATTTCAGACACAACAAAGTTGGTGCTAAGTTTAAAACAAGTAGCAACAGAACTTTGGAACAATGAAATAATTTGGACATCGACTAATGCAAGTAGTGCTGAACTTGCGGGGGCTACGACTCCTTATTTTCATCAGGACATGCATAAGTTTGCACCATTTAATCCATATATGTCTCCTACACTTAAAAGTGCGGAGTTCTTTTATTCAAAAAATGGAGTACCAATGGACGAAGATGTTGATTATCCTAATAACAATAAGTATGATGTAGTGTTGGTTCCTGACGATCATTTGTATTATGCAGAACCAGGCTATGAGACTTTGCAATTGAATATTGATCGTGAACCTCGCTATTATGCGAACATTGCTTTTGATGGTGCTCGTTGGTTTGGAAATGGTCGATACAAAGAGATTGGAAGAGGCTCAAACAGAGATGAAGAAAGCTATGTTTTTAATCTCAAAGAAGGGGGACAACAAGGTAAAAATGGTAGTTTGCGTTTTTCTCCAACAGGTTTTTGGGCAAAGAAAACAAGTCATATAGAAAGTAATTATCCGAATTCGAATAGTAGATATTATGAACTTTCATCATTTCCTATTTATAGAATGTCAGATCTTTATTTACTGTATGCTGAAGCATTAAACGAAAGTTTAAGTTCTCCAAACCAGCAAGTATATGATGCGATTGATAAAGTAAGAATCAAGTCTGGTTTGAAAGGTGTTGCTGAAAGTTGGCAAAATCATAGTCGATTTCCAGCTAAAGTTAATTCAAAAGAGGGTATGCGTGAGATTATTCATTACGAGAGAACTAATGAATTAGCTTTTGAGGGGAAACGTTTTTATGATATTAGACGTTGGAAAACTGCATCGAGTGACATGAATGAGCCTATTAAGGGAATGAATGTGAATGAAGAAACAACTGAAGGCTTCAATAAAATTATACCATATGCCATTCAATTGTTTACGAATAAAAACTATTTGATGCCAATCAAAAATGATGAGTTAAGAGTGAATAAAAATTTAGTTCAAAATCCATACTGGTAAAAAAATAATTAAATGAGAAATATTATATTCATTTTGATTGCATGTTGTATAGCTACACTGTACTCATGCGATGAAGAACAACAAGGGCAGTTTCCTGTCGATACTGATGCTCCTGGTCAAGTGTCTGATGTAACTGTAGCCAATTTTAACGGGTATAGTGAAATTTCTTTTACTATTCCTAACGATAAAGATCTATTATATATAGAGGCTAGCCATAAAAACTCAAGAAATGAAGATGTCGTAATTACATCTTCAGCTTTCATCTATAAATTAATAGTACCTGGTTTTTTACATTCAGCTAAGGTTCCTGTAAAATTAGTTTCTGTTGATAAAAGTAAAAATCGTTCTGAAGCGGTAAATATTGAGATTGAACCTTTAGAAAGTAACATGTTCGCTATTCTTGCTTCAGTAAATGTCACTTCTGCTTTTGGTGGAGTCAAAGTTTCTTGGGTAAATGAAACGGAGATGGATGTGGTTTTAGAAGTTTTAAAATTTGATTCGGAAACTAATAAATTCGAGGGGTATGCAAATATTTTTAATTCATCACCAGTATATACAAAGGCCATTAGAGGACTGGAACCCGTTGAGCAAGAAGTAGGCGTTGTCTTAAGAGATGCTTCTCGACAGCGAACAGATACTTTAATCACCACTGTTACACCATTATTTGAACAATTTTTAGATCCTGCGAATTTTAAAGAATTGCCATTTCATCCAGAATTTGATAAAATATCATATAGTACTGGTTGGAACGGTCTTTGGGACGATAATGGAGAAGGCAGTTATAGTATTTTTGGTGATAATTTAGGTTCTGTTTGGTTTGGTATTGACATGAAAGAAGAAGTGAAATTATCACGATTCAAAATGTGGTGCCGTACTGATTTTATATACAAGCATAGTCATCCAAAGCATTTCAAGATATGGGGTACAAATGATCCTGTTGTAGCTAATGATGCAGAAAGTTTTGATGGTTGGACACTAATGGGAGAATGGGATGATGAAAAACCTTCAGGGAATACTGCTTCTGGTGGAGTTACTGAAGATGATATCGCATATTTCAAGAGTGGAATGGACTTTGAAGTGCCAATTGAAGCATCATCATATAGATATATTCGATGGGAGACACTTGAAACATGGGGTGGAACAGACCGTATGTGGTTATCAGACTTAAAATTTTGGGGACAAATAAAAAATGGAGAAAATGAATAAGATATTATTTTTTTTAAGTGTAATCATATCGCAAGTTGTTGTTGTTTCAAGTTGCGAAAATATGAACGATTTACATGAACCATATTTAGAAAATGGTGAAATAGACTATGTTAGTCGTCTTGATTCGATTAGTATCTTTGCAGGTGATGGCCGAATTAAATTCGATTGTAGTTTATTTGATATGCGTGTAAAAAATCTAACTATAACTTGGAAGCAAGGTTTAAGCGATAGTTCAGTTGTTATACCGGTGCCGGATCACGAACTAGAAGAAAAATTTAGTTTCGTACTTGGTGAAGATAGCAGATTAACTGAAAACAATCATACTTTTACAATAGTAACAGATGATGGAAATGGAGTTAAATCAATTCCTTTTTCAGTTTTTGGTAACGTTTATGGTGAAAAGTTTCAGGATCTATTAATTGATAGGGATATACTTGATTTTAATATAACAGAAACAGGTATAGATTTTAAATTTAGTGGTCCCAATAATGCTAACGATATAGGTTTTGAAGTACTATATTACAACACTTCAGGAGAATTAATGACTGATGCATACTATACCGCAGATGCGGTGGATATAGTTTCTGTCGTTGATTATGACTCTGAACAGCCTATTTCTTATAGAACGTTGTACTTACCTGAAGTGAATGCTATTGATACATTTCGGACAGAAACACTTACGCCATCTATTGATCAATTGGTAAATGTTGCTCTTGGTAAACCAACTACATCTGATAGTAATTTGAATGATTCTTATACGGCTGATAAAGTGGTTGATGGAATTAAAGGAGACAATGCTTCGAGGTGGATAAACGCCAGGGTAGCAGGCGAGCATTGGATTGAGATTGATCTGTTGGAAACATATCCAATTGAAAGAATTAAAATCTATGATGATACTCCTATTGGAGAGTTTACATTGCAAGCCGAAGTAGATGGTGTATGGATAGATTTGCAGACGGTTACTGGCAGTTCGACTAAAGAATTTACTGGAATATATAGTGATTTGAATGCAAATAAAGTGCGTTATGCTTTTGAAACGTCTGATGCTAGTGTTATCGTAAGGATGTTTGAGTTTGAAGTTTTAGTAAGAGAAATAGTTCAATAAAACCTGAATTACAATAATAATGAACAGTCTGCAATTTTACTGCAGACTGTTTTTTTTTACCCTCAATTTTGCATTAGGGGATCGGTGAGAATTGGCAATACTAAATATCGATCAATTAAGAATAAATTAAATTTAAAGGAATTTGAATGATAACTGGCACGATAGATAAAGTGTTAAACTTGCAGAAACAAAACGTGTCAGGGGAGTTAATCTCTGACAAGGGTATTGTGCTGAGGATGTCATTGGTATAAAATAGAATCTGCCTATTGATGGTTAAAGTGAATTTTGTCAGTAATCAACTGATAAAAAAAATGTTAGGATACCTAGGAAATCGCTATTTTTATATTGATTTAGAGTTTTTTTATTTTAACGATTGTAGTAATGATGAATCAATGTTCAAAAATAACTCAACGTAAAGTTTTTAAAAAATGAAAATATAAAATAATCTGCAAGTATATTGAATTTCAGATATATACGTTGATTTATTCTGAGGTTGAAACATTTTCATTAAAAAAAATAAAATTTTAAGTAAGGGTAATATCGAAGCTATGCGTTTACTGATAGTAAATGATTAAAAATTGAAACAGGAGAAGTGGAACTTAATAGTTCAAGTATGGATAAAATATTAAATAAATATATTGAAGAGAAGTGTAATCGGCAGGAATTTATTGAGGCCGTTACAAAACTTGAGTCTAAAGTTCCATCGGTAGAAACTATGTCGTTTATGAAAAAACACTGGTATCGAGTTGAAGAGAAAGAAAAAGATGGAAATGTAAATTTTGCTCAGATACTCGATCGTGTTCATCATGATATTAATTTGGATGATTCGATTGATACAAGTATTCGATGGTACAGTAGAACACTGTTAGTGAAATTTGGTCAGCGATATGCAGCAATATTTCTTTTGGCAATATTAATTTCAGGCTTATCTTTTTTTGCAGTAGATAGATATTGGGGTTTTGGATTCGATAAAACAATTTCAGCTTATGCTCCAATTGGGCAGTTCTCTAAATTGCGTTTGCATGATGGAACAGAAGTTTGGTTGAATAGTGATAGTGAGTTTTCTTATTCTTCGGGTTTTGGTTATAGAAACAGAACTGTAAATTTAAAAGGAGAAGGGTATTTCAAAGTTGCCAAAAATAAATCGTTACCATTTATAGTGAAAGCAAATGGAGTTGGAATAGAAGCATTAGGAACTCAATTTAATGTAGAAGCATACGGTGAAGAATTTGACATGGTTAAAGTGACTTTGGAAGAAGGATCTGTAGAAGTTAGTAAGAATAATGCAATAGTTATATTGAAACCAGGCGAACAAGCCATTGTAAATGGCACATCAGTAGATATAAGGAAGGATATTGCTACCGAATTGTATACGGCTTGGCATAAGGGAGAATTAATTTTTATTGATGCAAGTTTGCTAGAAATCTCCATTCAGCTTGAAAAAATGTATGGAGTAAACGTGGCATTCAAAACAGAGAATTTAAAAGAATTGCATTTAAGGGGTAAAATAAAATCAGAACGATCTATTTATCATGTCCTTGAAGTGTTGAAGGAATCTGCAGGAATCGAATATGAAATTGTAGGAACAGATGTTTATTTCTATTAATGTGGCTGTTAAATTAAATGAAAAAAGGAGTTGCTCTAACAACTCCCTTATTAATAATAATTTGACTTCTGTTGAGGAAGTCTAATCACTAATTGTAACTAATTTGTAAAATTATGGAAAAAAAGTGGAATTTCCCAGTTCTGTGGCGGACAAGGAACGGAAGAAGTTTATTGCATTTCAGGACAATGGCAATGCTTTTGTTGCTTTGTGTTTTTTCAACATCAGCAATAGCTGCAAAAGGGATACAAGTAAAAGGGATATCTCTTAATGTAAAAGACGTACAACTCAAAGAGGTTTTTAATAAAATAGAGAATCAAACTGAGTTTAGCTTTTTTTACAACACAAAGCGAATAAACGACAAGATTATTGTAAGTGTTAATGTGAAAAATGCGGATATAAAAGATATCCTAGATAAGGTATTAGGTAATAAATTTGCATATAAGTTCATCGGCAAAGAAATTGCGATAACAAAAAAAACATCTGGAAACCAGGAAGGAAAAAGAAATTTAACTGGAATGGTAACTGATGTTGCTGGCGTTTTTCTTCCAGGAGTTACTGTTTTTGTTAAAGGTACAACAAAAGGAACGGTAACAGATATCAATGGAAATTATTCAATTCCTGAAGTTGGTTCGAATGATGTAATTGTATTTTCATTTGTTGGTATGACTTCAAAAGAAATGTTGGTCGAAGGTCAGAATAAAATTAATATTTCGATGACTACCGATGCAATCGGTTTAGATGAGGTTGTTGCTATTGGTTACGGTGTTAAGAAAAAAACAGATGTAACAGGAGCTGTAAACACTTTAACTACCGATGAATTTAATAAAGGAGTTGTTAATTCGCCACAGCAATTACTACAAGGTAATGTTGCTGGTTTGCGTGTTGCTAGTACAAGTGGAGAACCCGGATCATCTATGGAAATTAGCATTCGAGGTATTAGTTCTATAAATAGTGGTAGTGAACCATTGTATGTTGTGGATGGTGTGCCTTTGAGTAATGCATCAACTTCAGGTGGTGGTGGACTTGGAGATTTTGGAAGTACCCGTCCGAAAAATCCTTTGAATTTTTTGAATCCATCAGATATTAAAAGTGTTAGTGTTTTAAAAGATGCTTCTGCTACGGCAATTTATGGTACTCGTGGTTCTAATGGAGTTATCTTAATTGAAACCAAAAAAGGAGCAAAAGGGAAAGGTTCTTTAACCTATGATACTTATATGAGTTTCTCGAATGTTGCCAATAAAATGGATTTATTGAGTGCAGAGGAATACAAGGCTGAAACAGCTAGATTAGCTCCTCTTTTGGGCAGAGATCCTGCTAGTTATATAAGTGATGAAAACACAAATATTGACTGGCAAGATGAAATGTTTCGTTCAGCTGTGACTCAGAGTCATAATTTATCATTTGCAGGTTCATCTTCAGATAATAATTCAACCTATAATGCATCTTTGAGTTATTTGGATCAAGAGGGAATTGTTAAAAAAACAGATCATTCGAAATATACAGGAAGATTAAATGTTGGTCATGAGGCATTTGATGGGAAATTGAAGTTGCAATTCAATATGACCTATGCTAATATGGAAGATAATGGACAAGCTTTGGGAGGCGGATCTACTGCTGCAGGTAACCTAATGACTGCGATGTTAGTTGCCAATCCTACTGTACCAGTTTATAAAGCAAATGGCGAATTGAATGCAACTACAGGAGCAGGTACTAACCCGTATGTTTACATTAACGAATATGCTGATATTACGAATTCGAAAAGATTCTTAGGTAATTTTACAAGTGTTGCGAAATTATTTAAAGGATTGAATTATAAGATTAATTTTGGTTATGAAACTTTGGATGCAAAGCGTACTGTTCGCTTAAATGCTAATGTTTCAGATTTGGATCCAGACGGACGTGTTAAGGTTAATAATTCACAAAATGAAAATATTTTGCTAGAGAATTACCTAACATACAATCATAGGTTTGATAATACTTTATCAGTAACCGGATTATTAGGTCATTCCTACCAAACATTAACTGATGAAGGATTTTATTTGGCAACAAGTAAATTTTCAACTCAGGAAATTGATCCGATTTTCAATCCTGGCGTTGGTTCTGAAGTGAAAAGTTATGGTGGATTTAAAAGTGAGCGTAAGCTACAATCATTTTTTGGTCGTTTTAATTTAGGATTCAAAGATCGTTACTTGTTAACAGCTTCTTTAAGAGCTGATGGATCTTCTGTTTTTGGAGATAATAACCAGTATGGTTATTTCCCTTCATTTGCTGCAGGATGGAGAATCAGTGAAGAAGAATTTATTAAGAGTTTGGATGTTTTCACTAATTTAAAATTAAGACTGGGATGGGGACAAACGGGTAATCAGAATATTCCTGGGAAAGTTACTCAATCATCACTATCAAGTAGTAAATGGTCTGGTTTTATGTTTGAACAAGGTTCATTTACAAACGGTATTGCATTATCGCGAGCGGCAAATCCTGATTTAAAATGGGAAACTACAACGCAAACAAATTTAGGTGTTGATTTTGCCGTAGTCGGAGGTCGTTTGAGTGGTACAGTTGATTATTTTAAAAAAGTAACCAGTGATTTGTTTATGAATTTGGCTACAGAAGCTCCATCTCCAGTACCAACAGCTTATACTAATGTAGATACTGAAATTGAAAATACTGGTATTGAGTTAGAATTAAATGCAATCGTTATAGATAATGCTGACTTTAAATTGAGTTTAGGAGCTAATATGGCTCTTATAAAAAATGAAATTTCAGGCTTAGTTACGCCAATTGAAGCGGGTATGATTAGTGGTCCCGGTGTTACAGGGGAAAATATTATTTCTTTCCAAAATGGAGAATCTATTGGGTCTTTTTATATGAAACGATTCTTAGGATTTGATGCTGACGGATTCGGAATGTATTCTGAAAATTCCGAAATTGTTGGAGATGCTCTACCTGATGTAACCTATGGCTTCAACATCAAAATGAAATACAAACGTTTCGATTTTTCTGCCAATTTTAATGGAGTAAGTGGAGTTGATGTATTTAATAATACTGCCAGAGCTTATTTTAGTGCTGCAACTCTAGGACAGAGTGGTGCTAATATTAGCAAACATTATTTAAGTGGAATTGAGAATCCAACCCAAGCTCCAAAAACCTCAGATTACTATTTGGAAAAAGGCGATTTCTTCAGATTAAACAATGCTACATTGAGTTATAATTTAGATGTGTCGAATATTACTTGGCTAAATAGCGTGAGATTTAATATTACGGGTCAAAACCTATTCACAATTACCGATTACAGTGGTTTTGATCCTGAATCTAACACGAGTGGGGTTGGTTTTGGTATCGACTATGCATCTTATCCTAAGGCAAGAACATTTTTGTTCGGAATGAATGTATCATTTTAAAAAAAAATAAAGACATGAAAAAAATAACATATATACTATTAGCGATTTTTTTCCTTGCTCCAATTGCTTCATGTGATATTGATGAAGTAATTTATGATGAAGCCTTAGGAAAAGACCTGCTAGGAAATGCAAGTGACGAAAGTTTCCTTGCTCCATCCTATGCAGTAATGAGAGATTTATACCTAGTTTGGAGTTTATTTGCTGTTCAGGAGTATACTTCGGATGAGGCAATGTTACCAACTCGTGGTAGTGACTGGTTCGATAATGGCGTTTATCAAGAATATCAAACACATTCATGGACTCCAAAGCATGGACAAATTAGAGGTGTATGGAATAACTTGGTGAAAGGAATTTCAAACTCTTTACAAACAATGAGTTTATTGGAAGAATCAAGTCCATTAAGAGCGGAAGCACAGGCATTATTGGCTCATTACATGTCATTAACTTTGGATTTGTTTGGACAGGTTCCTTATAGGGATATCAATAATATTGATTTTTCATCGACACCTATAATTTTATCAGGAAATGAAGCTGTTGAAACAATCGCATCCTTATTGGAAAGTGCACTACCAAAATTGCCTGAAACAGCTCATAATTCAAGAATGACAAAAAGTGCAGCAAAAGGATTGTTGGCTAAACTGTATTTGAATAAGGCTGTGTATGTTGATCGATATGCTGAGAATTTTAATTTTCAGGATGAAGACATGCAAAAAGTAATTTCTTTATGTACTGAAATTATTGAGAGCAATAAATACTCTTTAACGAGTGATTATTTTAGCATGTTTAGTGCTGCAAATGATAATCATTCCGAAATTATTTTTGCTGCAAAATTTGATTATATTCTAGATAATAATGCCAACAGAGTAACAGGTACAAGTGTTTCTCGTGGTTTATTTTCTGCTCCTGGAATACGTGGATCTGATGGTTCATGTACACTTCCTGAGTTTCTTGATTTATGGGACACTTCCGATCCTCGTTATTACAAAGAAAATTATCCAAACGATGGTAGTGTAACTAGTATTAGCTCGGAAAATTATCAATTGAACAGAGGATTTTTAGAAGGTCAGCAGTATGGAGCTGAAAGAGAAGACTTAACAAGTAATAGTAGTCCTTTTAAATTGGATTCAGATGGCAATTTTATTTTAATTCCAATTCAAAGTACTCGCGATCTTTCTTTTGCAAATCATACAAGAGCAGTAAAATTGATTGCAAAGAATCAATCTACAGGTGTGCGTGTAACAAAATGGGAATACGATAAAGGTGCAGGTAGCCGTAAAACTACCAATACCGATGTATCTATTTTGCGTTTGGCAGATGTTTATTTGATGAGAGCTGAAGCGAATTTACGACTTGCTTCTCCTGTTTCTGCTAGCGCATTGGCTGATGTAAATACAGTTAGAAATACAAGAAAAGCAGGATTTGGACTTTCTTCTGTAGGATTAAACGAAGTGTATTTGGAAAGAAGTTTTGAGTTTTATTGGGAATTTATGAGAAGAACAGATCAGATCAGATTTGGAGCTTTTGAAGATACTTGGACAGAAAAAACGTCTACAGATAAATTCAAAAGAATTTTCCCTATCCCTGAAAGTGTTGTTCCTGTAACCACAGGATTAGACCAAAATCCTGGATATTAGTTAGTTTTTTGATTTAGTTCAAAGAGTGAATTATTTACTCTTTGAACTATTTTTATATGATAATATGACTATTTGTTGTTATAGTTTATCGCTATTGTTTACAATATGGTCGTTGATAATTAGTAAGTTAATTAAAGTGCAGAGTAGTGCGTCAAGAATGAAGAACTTTATGAAAATGAATCGAAGTGTAGGATTGTTTATTTTGTTGTTATTCTCCGTTTCCATAGTGAATGGACAGGATACTATTTCTCATTCAATAGAGATAAAGAAAGAGAATGGGAGCAATTGGTGGATGGGTTTGATTGGACAGGGCCACAAAATGCCATTTAATGAAGAGTTAGAATTTGATACCTGGGGAAATGGTTTTGGTAATCAAGTGCAACCACTTGTTTTATCAGATCAAGGTGATGTTATTTGGAGCGAACAACCTCTGAAAATAAAAAATACAAATAATAAATTAATCATATCTAGTCGCGATAAAATATTTCAAGATAAGGTAAGTGGTGGACTACCTGAAGGCTTTAAATTTGCAAGTAAGAACTATTTTCCTGCTTCAGGAAAAATGCCTGATGAATTACTATTTACTGCTCCTCAATACAATACTTGGATAGAGCTGATGTATGATCAAAATCAGAAGGACATCTTAAAATATGCTCATGACATTAAGAATAATGATTATCCAGCAGGAGTTTTAATGATCGATGACAATTGGCAAGAAGATTATGGGAAATGGAATTTTCATGAAGGAAGATTTGATGATCCGAAAGCCATGATGGACGAATTACACGACATGGGCTATAAAGTCATGTTGTGGGTATGTCCGTTTGTGAGTCCTGATTGTGATGTGTATCGTGAATTGGATAGCAAAGGATATTTTCTAAAAGACAATTCAGGGCAAACGGCAATGATCCGTTGGTGGAATGGTGTTAGTGCTTTGCTTGATCTATCTAATCCGAAAGCGCAGAATTGGTTTAAAGCAGAATTGCAACGTTTGGTAGATGTTTACGATGTAGATGGTTTTAAATTGGATGCAGGAGATGCACGCTTTTATACAGGAGATGTTAACTTAAACGGATTATCGCCTAACGATCATTCTCGTTTGTATGGCGAAATAGGTTTAGATTTCCCATTGAATGAATATCGGGCTATGTGGAAAATGGGAGGACAACCTTTGGCCGAACGTCTGCATGATAAGGATCATAGTTGGGATCATTTAAATATGCTAATACCACAAATGTTAGTTGAAGGTATTATGGGATATCCTTTTTCTTGTCCTGATATGATTGGTGGAGGTCAGTTTAAATCATTCTTAGATGGTGCTGTTATCGACCAAGAGTTAATCGTTCGTTCAGCACAATGTCATGCTTTAATGCCGATGATGCAATTTTCGGTAGCACCATGGCGAATATTGGATAAAACGAATTTAGCGGCAGTTAAAAAAGCAATAGATATTCGTCAGCAGTATAAAGATTATATTCTTGAGTTAGCGAAAAAAGCCGCAAAAACAGGTGAGCCAATAATGCGACCAATGGAGTATAATTATCCACAGCAGGGATTTGCAAAAATGCACGATCAATTTATGCTGGGTGATAATATTTTGGTTGCACCAGTAATTGAAAATAAGGCCCGAACAAGAATGGTGAAATTTCCTAAAGGGAAATGGCAATTAT
>JADGFH010000782.1 GCA_016743925.1 Labilibaculum sp. | reverse complement strand
GTCTAATATCTGAGAATTAGGAAAATTAGAGGCAATCGTTACTTCAGCCTCGGCTCTTTTTTTCAGAAGGAAATTATATAAGTCATTATTCAGATCATATCTTCTTTTAATATTAATGAATTTCTGCTCAATTTTAGGTAAACCCGCAATTATTCTTTGTTGATTACTTAATCGATTAGCAATACTTCTTAAGTCGCGTTCAGCATTCACTAATAAATTTGCAAGATTTTCCTGCAAACTCTGCTTAATATGAGTGATTTCTTTTTCCAAAACAAGCATATTAGGTTCATTTTCTTTAACACTATAAGACAGGACTTCTCTTTTACCACTTAACTCTCTTAATCTCAATACTAAATTATTTAAAACCGGATCTGTGATGTCTACAATAGAAGGCACAATCAAGTTTTTCGTTTCATATTCTCCTCCAAATACGTCACGTAATTTGTTCTCAACTTTTTCAAGTTGAGAATTGTTTATCAGGTAACGATTTAAGCTTCGATAATAATTTAATTTTCTTTCTGCCACTGAGTATTCTTCCTCTAGTCTTTTTAAAGCAGCTTTAATTAGCTCCGATTCCTGTTTCAAATTCATGCTTTTATTTTTGGCTTGAAAATCTCGAAACAAATGACCTGTTTTATTTAAAGAATCTGTTACTCCTTCTAATTGTAGATCAATGAATTGAATTGTGTTATTTGAAATTCTATTCTTTTCTCCCAAACTATACTCTATATATTCTTTACTCAACTCATTGACAAAATCCACAACTCTATCTGCTTGATTTCCCCTTAGTTTAATTGCTATTAAATTTCCCTTTAAGTCATCGAGAGAAACCTCCAGCAAGCTCGACAACTCCAAGCTTAATGCTTCTAAATCATTAAATACCAGAAAATATTCTATTCCTACTGGCACAATCAAATCAGTTTGTTTTTCCAAAGTAAAGTCAAACATTGCATTTTTAAAGGGAGTACCAAATTCACCTATTTCTTCTAAAATATTCGAGATTCCATCTATTTCAGTTCGTACAATATATTGCTCATCTGTAATCATTGTAATATAAATCGGAATATCTCTAGGATTTAAATTATCATCAGGTTCAATAAAAATAAAAGGTTCTCTACCATACAAGTCTAAATCATAAAAAATCATTTTATGATACCATGAAGTTGTCCAGTTCAGATTATGAATCACTCTACTAGTTAACACCCTCGATTTTAAGACTCCGATGTGATCTTGAATACTTTTCTTTAAGGGATTATTCTCATTCTGGAAGAATTCTTTTCCGTGCAAAGCGTTGTATTCATTTTGTACTAAGATTGTACTTTTAGCCTCATATTTTGAAGGAGAGTAATAACTCACCATGTATGCAAAAAATAAACCAATGCCTCCAAAAATAAGAAACCAAAACCAATTGGACACCAATTTGTTTTGAAATGCCTTTATTTGTTTTTTTTCCTCAAGTACTATTTTTTCAAAGAAATAATTTGAGTTTGACATGTACTTAATTTTTGATTATTAATCTTGATTTTCACAGAATCCATTCTCAGGATAATTAACCAATCGATCGGTTTCTCTATCTTACAATAATCTAATCTTTTGATACTTCCATTTCCTATTTACTGCAAATTCTTTTGGTAAGAATATTTTTAAGAGATAAGAACAGATATTTGCAATCAGTTGAGAAGGGATTGTTCAAGTAACTATTAATGTAACATTTTTCAGATTCTTGAATTTCACTAAGCGTTTCAGGTAAATCGACATAAAACGGAGGGATAATTCCAGGGGTTACCTTCTGTCTTAATTCTTGAAGTTCTTGTTTATATAAGGATAAATATTGTTGGCTTATTGGCCTTACTCCGACAAGTTTCATTTCTCCTTTAAGAAGATTAATTAAATTTGGTATTTCATCAATCCAAAATTTTCTTAAAATCCTTCCTATTGGGGTAATCCTATAATCGTTATTAATTTTCCCCCCTTTTGCCAGTCTATGTTTGCTTATAAATTGTTCTTGCAAATATTCAGAAAAAGGAACCATGGTTCTTAACTTGTAAACAAAAATTTCCTTCCCTCCTTTTCCTATTCTTTTCATTTTAAACAACAGTCCGTATGAAGAATATTTATCGAAAAAAGGTGGTTGTTGCTTTCTCGCAACCAATAATGCACAACCATTCACAAATATTTCATCAACAAACTCATAGCCACAGGCAGATAAGCGCCCCATCATTTCAAGTTCTCTTATGGATCTATTTTTCCCTTTTGTAATGCGAAAGTATAAATTACGAGTTAAGCTAAGTTTAGGAAAGACCCTTCGAAAAATAAAATGTAAAAAATAAATCAGGTGATTTAATGGAAAAAAATAAGTACTCAGTAATTTTTCTTCTATTTTTTCTTGTGGTGTAAAACGACAAATAAAAATCCCTCCCATTTCAAGTTTATTGTTAATTGCTCCGAAAAACTCGTTAATGCTTATTAGATTATTAATCGGCTCAACACTAATCAACAACTGATAATCTCCTCCTATTAACCGGTCTACATCTGTTGGTTCTTTTGAACTAATCAGAACATGTTTTGAATTATGCTGATTATAATACTGATTAATAAAAAAACATCCCTGATCTCCCAATTGCCTTGCAAAATCTAAAGAATGATTTCGGAAAATCGAAGAACTAGGAGATCTACTTAACGTTTCAGAAATATTTTCATTTTTTATCAGTCGATACGGTACATCATCATCTCCCTTCATAATAATCAAATTTCTCCATGATTAATCAAAGCCCGATCTTTCAGCTCAAAATCTCCATTATTTTATAATACTTTTTCAAATCGATTTTAAGTGTCGATAATAAATCAATCCTTTTTTTATAGGATTTTTTATATTTTGGAAGACCAATTCTTTAAACCATTCAACACCTATATTATTCCATCGTTGAGGATGAAAAGTCAACATGATTGCAGCTGGAAGTTTATCACTATTCAAAGCTTCAATGATATCAAATGAAGTACTACAAATCATTCCTTGATCAGCCCATTTTTTTTGATATCCATTAATCTCTGTCTC
>JADGFH010000045.1:14728-16083 GCA_016743925.1 Labilibaculum sp. | reverse complement strand
TGCTAATTGTTGCAAAAGCATTAGTCCAGTTATTATCGATAAAGATGTTGAACGCCTGGCGAAACAATTTCGCATGAAACCATCCGATTTTATCAACCAATATTTATACATGGACAATGAAAACGACTATGTATTTAAAGAAACTCCTTGCCCGTTTTTAATGCACGACAATTATTGCATGGTATACGAAAACAGACCTCGTGCCTGCAGGGAATATCCGCACACAGACCGCAAGCGCTTCTACCAAATATTAAATCTCACACTTAAAAATACGCATTACTGTCCGGCAGTTTACGAAGTGGTAGATCGTTTAAAAAAGAAAAAAGATCAATTGTAAATCCAGTTATTTTCAAACTGATTTCTATCTTTAATGCTTGTTAACTATTAATTTCATGAATAAAAAAACAGCTCTTTTTCTTGTACTGCTTTTTATTTCTTTTTTAGGAAAAGCCCAAAGCGGAGGTGAAAACATCTATGAATTCCTGAATCTGGGCAGTTCGGCCCGTGTGGCAGCATTGGGTGGAAACCAAGTTGCACTTCAAGATGCCGATGCTGATTATTCGTTCTACAATCCGGCAGCTCTTGCTCCCGATTCAGACCAAAAAATTGCACTTAATTACGTCAACTATATTTCTGATATTAATTACGGATACGCTGCCTACAATAAAGATTTTGATAAAATTGGAACCTTTTCCATAGCCATGCACTATGTGAACTATGGAAAATTTGTCAAAGCAAATGAATTTGGCGAAATAAATGGAAACTTTAAAGCTTCTGACTATGCACTTATCCTTAGCTATGGGCGACAGCTAAATAAAAATTTACGAGTTGGTGCTTCTATAAAACCAATATATTCATCGCTCGAAAATTACAATTCTTTTGGATTGGCTGCCGATTTAGCTCTTATCTACGATAGTTCTAATAAATTATTTCGTGCATCTTTAATAGCTCGTAACTTTGGCTATCAGCTTAAAGCGTATTACGGTTCTCATCGAGAAGATCTTCCCAATGAAATACTAATTGGAATGAGTACAAAATTACAACACGCACCATTTCATTTTGCTCTAACCTACCGGCACCTAGAAGAATTTGACATGAGCTATACATCTGAACTAGGCAAAACTGACGAAAGCCTATCGAATACCAACAAAGACAGCTTTTCGGACAAAGCATTTAAACATCTTATTTTAGGAACAGAATTCCTTCCTTCAAAGAATTTCACTGTTCGTTTGGGCTATAACTTTCAACGCCGACAAGAACTTAAAGTAGAAGAGAAAAGTTCTACTGTTGGTTTCACTTGGGGATTTGGTGTTAAAGTATCTCGATTTAGAATTAATTTTGCCAGTGCTAAATAT
>JADGFH010000045.1:0-14718 GCA_016743925.1 Labilibaculum sp. | reverse complement strand
CTATAATATTTTCTACCTCCTATTTTTAGCGTGAAATCTCTCATTTTGATGTAATTTCTTCTTACTTTTGTACCCAATTGCACAAAAAAATCGAGCAATAAAGAGAATGGATATACCTGAAAAGAAACTAATTATAGCAATCGACGGACATTCGTCGTGTGGCAAGAGTACTGTTGCTAAAGATTTAGCAAAAAAAATTAGATACACTTATATTGATAGTGGAGCAATGTATCGCGTGGTTACTTTATTTGCCATGAGAAATGATTTAATCTCCAACGATCAAGTTGATGAAAATAAATTGGCTCACTTAATCAATGATGTTGCCATTTCTTTTCAATACAACAATGAACTGCAACGTCATGAAACCTACTTAAATGGAGAGTTGGTAGAAGATGAAATTCGCAACATGAGTGTTTCGAACAATGTTAGCGTAATTGCTAAAATAAAATTTGTTCGTGATAAAATGGTTGCTTTTCAGCGCGAACTAAGCAAAGAAGGTGGTGTAATAATGGATGGTCGAGACATTGGAACTGTTGTTTTTCCAAATGCCGAACTAAAAATATTCATGACTGCCAATGTTGAGATTAGAGCAATTCGTCGATTTAAAGAATTAAAAGAAAAAGGAGAAGATATTTCACTTGATGAAATTAGGAAGAATGTAAAAAAGAGAGATTTTATCGACGAAAATCGTGATGAAAGCCCACTTAGAAAAGCCGAAGATGCGATTGTTTTAAATAACAGCCATCTAACGCCAGCTGAGCAATTAGAATGGATTGTTGAACAAATGAATAAGATTGGGTAATTAATCATGAAAATTGAAATTGATCCTAATGCTGGCTTCTGTTTTGGTGTTGTAAATGCCATCAATAAAGCAGAAGAAATATTAAAAAAGGAAAATCAACTTTATTGTATTGGTGATATTGTTCACAACAATTTAGAGGTTGATCGACTTAAGCAATCAGGATTAAAATCGATTAATCACGACGAATTTTCGAAGCTATCAGGAAAAAAAGTTTTGTTTAGAGCACATGGCGAACCGCCACTTTCTTACGAAACTGCTAAGAAGAAAAAAATTGAAATAATTGACGCTTCTTGCCCTGTAGTTTTAAATCTTCAAAAAAGAATAAAAGCAGCTTACCAAAAGATTGAAAAATCGAATGGGCAGATTGTAATATACGGTAAAAAAGGCCATGCTGAGGTAAACGGCTTGGTTGGTCAAACAGAAGGGAAAGCTATTGTTGTTGAAAACGTAGATGATTTAAAGCTGATTGACAGAAACTTACCTGTTGTTTTATTTTCCCAAACAACAAAAACCATTTCGGGATTTGAAGAAGTTTCGGCTGTTTTGAAGAGCAGTTGCAAAAACGAACTCAAAATTCATGATACCATTTGCAGAAAGGTAGCAAATCGAGTTCCGCTAATTAAAGATTTTGCGGAAAAACACGATCTGATCATTTTTGTAAGTGGAGAGAAAAGTTCGAATGGTAAATTACTATTCGAAATTTGTAAAAAATCAAACCCAAACAGTCATTTCATCTCTTGCCCCGATGAATTAGACATGAATTGGTTTGAAAATTCGGATTCGGTTGGAGTAAGTGGTGCCACATCTACTCCTACATGGCTGATGAACGAAACAATTGAAAAAATAAAATTGAATAATAAAGAGGAGTTAAGCATGTCAAGAATTAAAAAAATTGGAGTCCTTACATCAGGAGGTGACGCGCCGGGAATGAACGCTGCCATTAGAGCTGTTGTACGTTCTGCAATCTACAACAAAATTGATGTAGTTGGTGTAAAACAAGGTTACGAAGGACTAATTAATGGTGATTTCAAGAAAATGAAATCGCATGATGTAAGTAACATTATCCAAAAAGGTGGAACGATTCTTTGTTCGGCTAGAAGTGAAGAATTTAGAAGTGTAGAAGGAAGAAAAAAGGCTCATGAGCAAATGCTCGCCAATAAAATTGATGCTCTTGTAGTAATTGGTGGAGATGGTACTTTTTCGGGAGCTCGTATTTTCACACAAGAATATGACATTCCTGTTGTAGGTATTCCTGGAACAATTGATAATGACCTTTACGGAACAGACTATACAATTGGGTACGATACTGCTATTAACACAGTAATCGATGCTGTTGATAAAATTCGTGATACTGCAAGTGCTCACAACCGTTTGTTCTTTATCGAAGTAATGGGACGTGATGCTGGGTTTATCGCTTTAAGAAGTGGTATTGCTACTGGAGCAGAAGCAATTTTGATTCCAGAGAAAAAAACTCACATGCAAGAATTAGAAAAATATCTTGAGAAGGGTTATAAAGAACACAAATCAAGTGGGATTGTAATTGTTGCAGAAGGTCAAGAATCTGGAGTGAACGAAATAGCTAAACACATCGAAGCAAAACATCCAGAATACGACATTCGTGTTTCTATTCTTGGTCACATGCAAAGAGGTGGTTCTCCATCAGCTTTCGACCGCGTAACAGCGTCTACATTAGGTGTTGCTGCTGTTGATGCATTACTTGATGATCAGAAGAGCGTAATGGTTGGAATGGTACACGGTGAAGTTTCACATATCTCATTCAACAAAGCAATTAAAAATAAAAAGAAAGTAAAAGAATCATTGGTTAACATCAACGATATTCTTTCTATCTAAGAAATCTCATTCCGGTGGTTATTGTTCATGCCATTTTTCCTTTCAGGATTTAATGCCCAAGTGTTGAGATTCTGATTAGAACTCATAACTTTGAGAAAAATGCCTATATAAATGAATAATACTACCGAATTCGCAGATATTATACTGCCACTTCCATTGGCCCAACTTTTTACCTATTCGATTCCTGAAGAGTTAAAAGTTGATGTGGCCATTGGGAAAAGGGTGGTTGTTCCTTTTGGCAATAAAAAATTCTACACCGGAATTGTAAAAGATATTCACGAGAATCCGCCGAAAGATTATTCTACAAAAGATATTTTAGCTTGCCTGGATGATTCTCCAATCATCAACAATTTTCAATTTCAGTTTTGGGATTGGATCTCGCAATACTATCAATGCGTTCTCGGCGATGTATTTAAAGCTGCTATTCCTTCTGGCTTAAAGCTGGAAAGTCAGACCAAAATAACTGCGAATGAAGAATTTCAAACGCAGGAATTACTCAGCAAAACAGAAGAGCAAATTTTTAATGTACTAAAACATTCAAAGGACGTTAACATTTCAACATTAAATCAAGCAACGGGTTTAAAAAATACGCTTCCGCAGATCAAATCACTTCTCGAAAAAAGAGCGGTTACGGTCGAAGAGCAAATTATCAACGCCTACAAGAAAAAAACAAAGGAATTTGTTCGATTGGCATCTGATTTTAGTGAATCAGAAATGGGAGATCTTATTACAAGCTTAAAAAGAGCTAAAAAGCAACAAGAAATTCTTCTCTCCTATCTGAATTTGTCCAAGTACTATTTCGAAGAAAATCCGAATAAGGTATCAGTTACAGACCTTCTAAAATCTGCCGATTTTTCTAGAACTATTTTAAAAAGCTTGGTAGAAAAGCAAATTTTAGAATTTTATCATGAAAAATTAGATCGAATCGATCTTTCACATACAGAAACTTCTGGAGTAAAGACATTAAACGAATATCAGGAAAAAGCAATCGCAGAAACTAGAAAACATTTTGAAGACAAAAACTGCGTATTGCTTCACGGAGTAACCTCAAGTGGTAAAACCGAAATTTACATTCACCTGATACAAGAGCAATTGCAACAAGGAAAACAAGTTCTTTACTTGCTGCCCGAGATTGCTTTAACGACTCAAATCATCACGAGGCTTCGAACTGTATTTGGCAATAAAGTAGGTATTTATCATTCCAAATTTAACGATGCCGAACGAGTAGAAATCTACAATAACGTCAATCAGAACGATCCTGAAAATGCTTATCAAGTAATTCTTGGCGTGCGCTCCTCTGTTTTTCTTCCTTTTAAAAACCTAGGACTTATAATTGTCGATGAAGAACACGAAAACACATACAAACAATTCGATCCTGCACCAAGATATCACGCACGCGATGCGGCTCTTTATTTAGCACATCTGCACAAAGCGAAAACATTACTGGGAACAGCAACACCAGCTATTGAAACCTATTACAATGCAAAAACTGGCAAATATGGTTTGGTAGAACTATTTAAAAGGCATCAGAATATCGAAATGCCCGAAATTATTATTGCTGATATTAAAGAAGCAAGACGAAAGAAGAGAATGAAATCTATTTTCTCTCCTGAGTTGATGGAAATGATGAATACTAGTCTGGAAAACAAAGAACAAATTATCCTTTTTCAAAACAGAAGAGGCTATTCCCCTTATTTGGAATGCAAATCGTGTGGTTGGGTTCCTCATTGCCCAAACTGTTCTGTTAGTCTTACCTATCACCGATACAACAACCAATTGGTTTGCCATTATTGCGCGCATAGCATTCAACCGCCAAACAATTGCGATCACTGTTCTTCATCCGAAATTGAAGACAGAGGTTTTGGTACTGAAAAAATAGAGGACGAATTGCAAAGCTTTTTTCCGGATGCCCGAATTGGGAGAATGGACTTAGATACGACTCGTAAAAAAATGGCTTACGAGAAACTGATTTACAAATTTGAGAACCATGAACTCGATATACTTGTTGGAACACAAATGGTTTCGAAAGGTCTCGATTTCGATAATGTAAGTTTAGTTGGCGTGCTAAACGCAGATTCGATGCTGAATTATCCAGATTATCGAGCTTACGAACGCAGTTTTCAAATGATGGCCCAAGTTTCCGGACGAGCGGGAAGAAAGAAGAAAAGAGGAAAAGTTTTAATTCAAACCTATACGCCCGAACACCCAATTATTAAAAATGTAATCGAAAACGATTATGTCTCGATGTACTCTTCTCAATTATCCGAAAGACAGGAATTTATCTATCCACCATATTATCGTTTAATAAACATTTGCCTAAAAGACAAGAACCAAACGAAACTTGACCAAGCTGCTAATGTATTGGCAAAATCGCTACGCAAAGTATTTGGCGCTCGTATTTTCGGACCACAATCACCAGTAATAAATCGAATTCAAAATTATTACATCATCAATATTCTTTTAAAAATAGAAAAGAAAAGTTCGCCTGCAAAAGCGAAATGGATCCTAAACCAGCATGCTAATCATCTAAAAAGCATGGAACAATTTAAATCTATTCAAATCAATTTTGACGTTGACCCAATGTAGAACAAGCTGCTAAAGACAAAAAAGTACCCCTTTCCAAAAATGTTAAAAATGTATAAGAAGTAAGGAAAAATTCGCGAACACATGAATTTGTTTATCTTTGCTAGCATAATTCAAAAATCAAGAGATAGTGAATAAAGTTGAATTAGAACAAATCTTCGAGTCGTTCTCCAATTTCAATGTACTTATCATTGGCGACGTAATGGTTGATGCCTACGTTTGGGGAAAGGTAGACAGAATTTCACCAGAAGCTCCCGTACCTATTGTTTCATGTGTAAATCGTGAAAGCAGATTAGGTGGTGCTGCTAATGTTGCCTTAAATATCAAATCATTGGGTGCAAATCCAATTTTGTGCTCTGTTATTGGTAATGATGAAAAAGGAAAAGAATTCTTAAACCTACTTACCAAAATTCAAGAAGAACAGTATGGTATAGTAGAAAGTGACAAGCGCAGAACAACTGTTAAAACTCGCTTTATTAGCGATAATCAACACCTAATTCGCGTTGACGAGGAAGATACTCATGAACTTGCCGATGAAATCGAATTACAATTCATCGATCACATCAAGAGTTTACTTGAGAAACATGAAATTCATGCTGTTGTTTTTGAAGATTACGACAAAGGAGTTATCACAAAAAATCTAATTGAAGAAATCACAGCTCTTTCTAACAAAAAAAATATTCCAATTCTTGTTGATCCTAAAAAGCGTCATTATACCGACTACAAGAACGTAACTCTTTTCAAACCAAACTTTAAAGAGTTTGTAGAAGGTTCAAACCTTCTTATTGAAAAAGGAGATATAGAAGGTTTATTTGAAGAAGCTAAGAAATTCCAAAATGAAATGGGAATTGAAAAACTTTTGATCACACTTTCGGAGCTTGGTGTTTTCATCAGTAACGAAAAAACATACGAACACATTCCTGCAGTAGTTAGACAAATTGCCGATGTATCGGGTGCTGGAGATACGGTAATAAGTGTTGCAACCCTTTGCCTTGCAGCTGGGATGGATGCAAAAGAAATTGCCGCCATTTCGAATTTAGCTGGTGGTATTGTTTGTGAAATTCCGGTTGTGGTTCCTATTGATAAAGATCAACTTTTAGCAGAAAGCAAAAAAATATTTGCAATCGCCTAAATAAACATCCATTGGGTATTTCTTATTATGAAAAACACTCATCAATAAGGAGTTTTATCCATGGTCAATTCAAATTATCAGTATTAAATATGTTGATAATTTACATAGAATTGTTACTATTTTAGATTAGTTCAAAATTTTAAATGTCCTTTAAAATAGTATCTTTGAATCAACATCAATTTAATAAAAATAAAACCTTATAATTCGAATTGTTTATGGCTAAAATAATTGCTTTGGCAAACCAAAAGGGAGGAGTTGGTAAAACAACATCGGCAATCAATCTTGCATCAAGTCTTGCCGTTTTGGAGTATAAGGTTTTACTCGTTGATGCTGATCCTCAAGCAAATTCAACTTCAGGCATCGGTTACGATGTTCGAAATATTGAGAAAAGCATATACGAATGTATCGTTGATGGAATTGAACCAAAAGAAGCAATACTAAATAGTGAAATAGAAGGTTTTGATCTTCTTCCTTCGCATATTGATTTAGTAGGAGCTGAAATTGAAATGCTAAACCTTGCTAACAGGGAGCAAATTTTATCAAAAGTTCTTGAGAAATTGAGTCCTGATTATGATTTCATTCTAATTGATTGTTCTCCATCACTAGGATTGATTACTGTGAATGCACTTACTGCTGCAAATTCATTAATAATTCCAGTTCAGTGTGAATATTTTGCATTGGAAGGATTAGGAAAATTATTGAATACAATTAAAATTATCCAGAACCGTTTAAATACAGAATTAGAAATTGAAGGATTTCTATTAACCATGTATGATAAACGTTTAAGATTATCAAACCAAGTGGTTAGCGAAGTGAAAAAGCATTTTCAAGATATGGTTTTTGAAACCATTATTCAGCGTAATACAAAACTTGGCGAAGCTCCAAGTTATGGAAAACCTGCAATTCTTTATGATGCAGATTCGCCAGGTGCGGTTAATTACTTAAATTTGGCTCGTGAATTATTGCAAAATAATGACATGAACAAAGCAAGCAACAACAAAAAACTAATTAGCGAATAATATTGAAACAGTAACATGGCAAAAAAGAGCGCATTAGGAAGAGGATTAGGAGCATTAATTAATGATGTTGATGAAATTCAGTCAAGACCTGAAAGAGACTTGAGTAACGAAATTGACATCTCAAAAATTGAAGCCAATCCTTATCAGCCTAGAACTAAGTTTGATGAAGAAGCTTTAAATGAACTTGCCCAATCGATTAAAGAATTAGGCATTGTTCAGCCAATTACGGTTCGAAAAATCAATAGTAACAGCTATCAGCTTATTGCTGGAGAAAGACGTTTTAGAGCTGCTAAAATTGTAGGTCTAAATAAAATACCTGCCTATGTTCGCTTGGCAGAAGACGATAAAATGTTAGAACTTGCTTTGGTTGAGAATATTCAACGTGAAGATTTAGATTCTATCGAAGTTGCAATTAGTTACCAAAGATTAATTGATGAGTGTAAACTAACACAAGAAAGTTTATCTGATCGTGTTGGAAAAAAACGCTCTACTATATCTAACTACCTAAGACTACTAAGACTACCTGCTGAAATCCAGAAAGGAATTCGTGAGAAAAGATTATTGATGGGCCATGCTAGAGCATTGGTTAACGTTGATGATCCTAAAGCTCAACTTGATATTTTTCAACTAACTGTTGAACATGATTTTTCTGTTCGAAAAGTTGAAGAATTAGTACGTACCTTCAATAAAGGAGATGAAAAGAAACCGGCTCCTGAAAAAGCTGTTTCTCTTCCTGAAGAGTATGAATCTTTGAAAGATCATTTAGCAAATCACTTTAGTGCTAAAGTAGATCTTAAACGTACCAAAAACGGTAAAGGGAAAATTATTATTCCATTTAAATCAGATGATGATTTGGAACGTATCCTTGCTGTTTTAGATCAAATGAAATCATAGCTTAGTAGAAACATTTTAAAAGAAATTACATTGAACAATTTGCGCCTGATATTTTTTCTTGGGCTGATCTTTCTTTTGCTTTTTGGCACGTCAAACAATGCCATTTCACAGCAATTAGTAGAAGCAGACACAGTAGCGGTAGAATCGATTGTAAAAGTTCATTCACCGCACAAAGCTACCATGTACTCGGTAATGTTTCCTGGTTTAGGACAAGCCTACAATAAAAAGTACTGGAAAATTCCAATCCTTTATGCAGGAATTGGAGCAACTATTTATGCCATTAACTGGAATTCTAAAAATTATAAAAAGTATAAAGTTGCCTTTAGTGATTTTAGTAATTTTTACGATTACAAATATCAAGATGAAGGATTGGAAACACCAATTGAGGAGCCTACTTCTAAGAGCTATGAAGATCTAATCGAAAGAGATTTTAGCGAAACAACTCAAACTTATGATAATTCGTTTCAAACTATATTACAGAATAATAAAGACTCTTTTAAACACGATCGTGATCTTAGCTATATCATTTTGCTCGGAGTTTACGTACTAAATATTGTTGATGCGGCAATTGATGCCCATTTTACCAATTTTAGTGTGGATGATAACTTAACGATTAATGTGCAACCAGCAGTAACTTACTCAGCTTTTACGGGAAATTCTGTTGGCTTTAAATGCCAAATTACCTTTTAAGAAAAAAAAATGAAAAAAAGTAAATATATCTTACCCATTATATTACTGGGTACAACACTGGCTTGCAGTACAATTAAGTCAAATCAATCGGAGCAAATTGCGAGTAACGAAACTGCAATAGAACAAATAACATTTTCAGAAATAGATACTGTTTCTAAACTTGAAGAATCTATCGAACCTATTGTTGAAAAAGACTCCTTAGCTTTTCTAAAAATTAACCCCGTCGATGTACGCTGGGACATAAATGATAGTATCAACACCACATTCTCTAACAATTTAGAAGGTTTGATTCATTCTTGGTATGCCAAGAATTCTCCTAAAACTACTACCTACGAACAAAACAAAGAGGCATTTAATTCTGCAAAAGTTCCAGACTCTGTTTACATTAAAAGATTGGAACAACTTCCTTCTTTAATCGATCTGTCGTACAATAAAATTGTTCGTAACTATATTGAATTGTATTCGAAAAGAAGAAGATCTCAGGTGGAAATGATGATGGGAATGTCGGAATACTACTTCCCTATTTTCGAAGAAATTCTAGATAAGGAAGGATTACCTCAAGAATTGAAATATTTGCCAATTATTGAATCTGCATTAAATCCTAAAGCCCTTTCAAGAGCTGGAGCAAGTGGTTTATGGCAATTTATGTATCCTACAGGTAGAATGTACAAGCTAGATATTAATACTTTCGTTGATGAGAGAAGAGATCCTGTTAAAGCTAGTTATGCAGCCGTTAAGTATCTAAAAGATATGTACAAGGTTTATGGCAATTGGCATTTGGTTATTGCTGCCTACAATTGCGGTCCTGGAAATGTGAACAAAGCAATAAGAAGAAGTGGTGGGAAGAAAAATTACTGGGATATTTACTATCGTCTTCCTAAAGAAACGAGAGGTTATGTACCAGCATTCATAGCTGCCTTGTATACTTTTAATTATCACAAAGAACATCAGCTATATCCAAAACCATCAAACTTACCTGTTGCTTGCGATACTTTATTAATTAGCGAGCAATTGCATTTCGATCAAATTTCAAATGTTATTAATATTCCTAAAGAGCAACTAAGAAATTTGAACCCACAATACAGGGTAGATATTATTCCAGCGAACAAAGCTTATGCTTTAAAAATCCCAATGGAATACACGGCAAAGTTCATTGATAATCAAGATTCGATTTTTGCTTACAAAAAAGATTTCTATTTTAGTATGAAGGATAAGGTCGTTAATCCTCGTGATCGCTATCAAAAATTTGCTCATGCAACTCCAAAAGGTAAAGCAAAGGCTTATTATAAAGTAAAATCAGGCGATGCTATAGGATTAATTGCATCTTGGTTTCACGTGAGAACATCCGATCTTAGATACTGGAATAATGTAAGAAGAAACTTAATCAAAGTAGGGCAAAGATTAGTCGTTTATGTTCCAAAGGGAAAAGAATCTTACTATGGGAGCTTTAATACGATGAGTTATGCTCAAAAGCAAGCTACTTTAGGGAAAACAGTTTCATCAAGTAAAAAGGTGGCAAGCCCATCACCTGTAAGCAATAATGGTTCATACGAGTATTACACTGTCAGAAGAGGAGATAACTTTTGGACTATTGCCAAGAAATTCCCAGGTATATCTAATTTCGATATCATGAAGATTAATAATATTAAAAATGCAAAAAATCTAAAGGTTGGCCAAAAACTAAAAATCAAGCCTAAGAGTTAATATAAAAACATATGCATAAGAAAACCGAAGTGAAAACTTCGGTTTCTTTATGCTTTTTATTAACAATATATGTTTTTTATCAACAATCTCAATACGTAGTTATATGTAATTAATCTAAATAGCATTTTAAACAATACCCCGAAAGACCTATCTTTATTCGTTTTTTACTAACACGAGTCACTCTTCACCTTTCCATTAATCAAATAATTTTGATTGGATAATAATATATTTTTAAATTGCTTTCAAGTAAATAAAATCAAACTTGTTTTGATTTTATTTTTCCCGATTTATTGATATGCTAATAAGCTTCTGGTACATTCTTTCCCGGGATTGCCAGAAGTCGGGAGGAAACTCCAAACTTCTTTTTTATCTCCTTTTTCTTATTTACTTAATAAATCCAGGTTTCATTCTTTTTGTACGCCTAACATTCATTCTTCTAAATCGTATTAATCCATAAGTTATTAACAGAACTAAAGGCAATAGAAAATTCAAGTATTTTAGCATAAATACCTTCCCATCAGTGATTTGATTTAAAGGACGTGAAGAAATTCCTTTAGTCCGCAGACTCATTAATCCAGTATCATCACTTAACCAATCAATAGAATTTGCCATGAAATTGATATTATCTTGTTGAATAGCAATTTTATTTGCTCCCGTTCCATTTACAATAAAATTCCCGTCACCAATAACACAAATTCGAGCTTCTTTTTCCCCTCCCATTTTTCCTTTCAGTGTTGCCGCCACAGTTAAATCGGGAAAAAGAAAATCATGTGTTCGCCATACTCTTCCGATATTAAAACTAATAGGAGCTTTTAATTTGCCTGATATACTAGATGTATAAGCCAGAGGTTTATATTCTAGTAAGGTATCTCCAAGATAACTAATTGGACTAGCAAATTGAAGAACAACTGTTTCCAATCCATCTGTAATACTATGATCCGAAAATTTTGAAATAACCGGTAAAAATGGAAAGTTTATTTGTTGAGGGTAGGAAAAATAACCCTGCTGATGAACTGTAACTGTACCACATTTTTTATCAACAATAAAAGAATCATCAACATGTATTCCTTTTGAAAGGAGCCATTTTTCAAGGCCTGTATCAACAGATACTCCAATTCCATCATTCAACATTCCATTTACTCGCTCAATTGCAATAAATAAATTACCTCCTTTAGCTAAGTAATCATCCAAACGATTCAATTGAGTGGTTGAAATTGTAGCCATTGGTCCAATTAGAAGCAATGATTTATAATCCGAAAGATTTGATTCAGATAGCAAACTAACCGGCATTATATCGTATAAAATAGACAATTCTGTGATTGCCTGTTCCATTTTTTCCAATTCTGGTTCTCCGTGCCCAGTAATGTATCCAATTTTAGGTTTATCTTTAATGGTAAGCCTTTTAATTAAGGTTGACAAGGTATATTCCATAACAATACCAGGCTTAATTAATGGTATTATTTCAGATTGATCGCCCACCTGAATTGACATTCCTAAAAAGACTCGTTGAACTTTGATTTGATCTTTTTCCCGAACTTCTAATGGAACCGGATTAATTCCAGCTTCAATAGCTTCTTTTTCCAACTCTTCATTTGCATTTGGATTTACATATTCGAAGCTAATTTTTCTTTTACTGTAATGATTGTATTCAGTTAGTAAACTCTTTAAATCCTGAACAGTTCTATTCACATCAGGCGGTAAATCCTCAGAGATATAGAGCGTCATAATAATAGGTGTTTCTACCTCCCTTAATATTCTTTTTGTAGACCGATCAAGAGTATATCTTTTATCCTCAGTAAAATCTGCCCGCAAAAAAAATACAGAAGCAATAAAATTCAGGATTATCAATAATCCTGCTACAACTAAACTGCTATAAATTATATTTTTTCTCTTGGTCATAAATCTGAGCTTATAAATTACGATTCGACAAAATCATTTTTGAGGTAAATAAACAGAAGAAAACTATTGAAAAGAAGTACACTAAATCTTTTGTATCTATTACACCCCTAGAGATAGATTCAAAATGTGTTGACAAACTTAGGTAATTAAATACTCCACCAAGAAAACCAGCAAAATTAGAAGCTAATACATCGAAAATGATATGGAAAAACACTCCGATAGAAAGAGCTGATAAAAAAGCAATTATAGGATTAGATGCTATACAAGAAGTCAACAAACCAATACTAATGTAAACCATACTCATCAACAACAAGCCTACGTATCCTAATAAAATTGCAGAATGATCTACTGGACCAATTGCCCACAAAGTAAAATAATAAATTACTGTAGGAGCTAATGCGATTATTATCAACAGCAAGGTTGATAAAAACTTCCCAAAAATCAACTGCCAATCACTTACTGGCTTCGTGAGTAATAATTCTAATGTTCCTGCTTTTAGTTCCCCAGCAATAGAGCGCATGGTTAAAGCAGGAATAAAAATAAATAAACTCCAATAAGCGACTGTGAAAAATGTATTCAAGTTGGCCTGACCAACAAAAAATACATCGGCACCATAAACCCAAGTAAAAAAACCGCTAAAACCTAAAAAGATAACGATTAAAACATAAGCAGTTAATGAATCGAAAAAAGTACTCAACTCCCGACTTGCAATGTGTATAATTTGCTTCATAAAGAATTAATGAAGGGTTAGTTTTCTGAAAATATCTTCCAACTTTGTTTCTGTTGGCGTTAACTCCGTAATGTAGTAATCATTCTTAACACAAGTATCAAATATTGCTTTTATAGATGATTCTTTGGGTATCGATTGGATTTCGAACAATTGTTTATCCTCATCAATTAGATCGATAGAATCAATTGTTTCAATTTCCAATAATTGGTCAAAAATATCTTTTATCTCTCCCCCTTCAACACCCAATTTTAAAATCTCACTTCCTTGTGCCTGCTTTCTCAGTTCTGTTGCGGTTCCATCAACAACTATTCTACCATTATTAATGATTAAAATCCGATCACAAGTCGCTTCCACTTCTGCTAAGATATGAGAACTTAAAATAACTGTTTTTTCCTTCCCAATTCGTTTAATTAATTCACGTATCTCAACAATCTGATTCGGATCCAATCCTGTAGTTGGCTCATCAAGAATTAATATTTCAGGATCGTGAATTAAAGCTTGCGCCAATCCAACTCTTTGCTGATATCCTTTAGAAAGCTCTCCAATTAATTTATGCTTCTCTCCCTCTAAACCACAAGTACGAACCATGTCTAAAATTCGTTCTGGAATTAGGTATTTTGGAACTCCATGAATTTTAGCAATAAACTCAAGAAAATCAATAATATTCATTTCCTGATAAAGAGGATTGTTTTCTGGCAAATAACCAATATTTCTTTTGATCATTTCAGGATGTTCATGGATAGAATAACCTCCAACTAACACATCTCCTTCTTCTGGCTTTATAAAACAAGAAATTGCTTTCATTGTTGTTGTTTTCCCAGCTCCATTAGGACCCAAAAAACCCAACACTTCACCAGCCTTAACACGAAATGAAACATTATCCACGGCCTTTTGAGGGCCATATCTTTTAGTTAAATGTTCAACTACAATATCCATAAATAAAGAAATTCGTATTGGTTTCTAACAAATTTAAAAAAAACGCAACCTATCTAACCTAGCTCTTGGAGTTTTAACAAATATTAACAGTTTGACAATTATTTAATCTTCTCTTTTATCGAAAAAGGCTACATTTGCCAATCAAATACAGGGAGCAATATGATTAAAGCAATAATTTTTGATATGGATGGTTTGCTGATTAATTCAGAACCATTTTGGCAAGAAAGTGAGACCAAAGTTTTCTCATCTTTAGGACTAGATGTAAACAAAAAAATGTTTGAACAGTTTATGGGAAAAAGAATTGATGAAGTTGTTGATGCGATGTATAAAATAACTCCTTGGAATCATGTTCCAAAAGAACAAGTTATTGAAGATATTGTAGAAAATGTAATTCGATTGGTAATTGAAAAAGGGGAAGCTTTAAGTGGCGTTTACGAAACACTTTCAAGCCTTAAAGATTCACCATACAAGATAGGAC
>JADGFH010000781.1 GCA_016743925.1 Labilibaculum sp. | reverse complement strand
AAAACTTGTATTAAAATAGAATCCATTATTCGTAAATATTTTCGGTATCGGTTGTTGCTAATTCTACCAATCCTTCCGCAATACGATTGCAAATGTACTTGTAACACTTTTCTCCTTTTTCAATAGTTGATTTTTCTGGATTCCCGATACCTGTATCAACCGAAACACGACTCCAATTACGTGGTGTCCATATCAGTTTAGAACGTAATGATTCCAATGCAAAACCCGAAGATGATCCATCTCCGGCCATATTCAAATCGATTAAGTTCGGATACAAGTATTGCATTAATGAAGTTTCCATTTCTCCTGCATGATCACCTGCCTCATCGAAAAAAGCATGACATTCACTTAGTTTGAACCAATCAATAACACCAATAAACATATCTAGAAACTGAGGTTGTAGCTCCCGTATAATGGTTTTAAAATCATTACCTCCATGACTATTTACAATTAACAGTTTTCGAATTGACTGGGTACGCAACGAAATCAATATGTCTTCCAAAATTAACTTTTGGGTTGAGGGACGTGTATTTAAACAAAAGGGCAATTCTATTTGTCCTGGGTTTTGAACCCCAAGAGGAATTGCCGGAAGCACCATACACTTAGCATCTTTTTCCCAGGCTATTTTTGCTGCACCTTCAGAAATATCTGTAGATTGCAAAGTATCTGTTCCGTAGGGCAAGTGCAAATTATGAGGCTCAGTTGCACCCCAAGGTAAGATCGCCACTTCATACTTTTCACTCTTAACTGTGCCCCAATTCGTTGAATTTAAAATATAAGGTTTCATTTTATCATTTTTTTTCATAATCATATCCATTTATACTATTTCGACATGATTGACGCCAATCAATCAAGGCATTTTTCATTTTTAGAACTAAATCTGGATGTTCTTGTGAAACATCATTTTTTTCAGAATCTATCTGATTTAAATCATAGAGTTGGAAACTATCCCCGTTATCCATACTTATGAGCTTAAACTGATTTCCAATAACCGCATACTGTTCATATTTTCCTGTTTCATCTTTTTTTAGCCTATTAGGCAATGGCGACTGAAAAAAGAGATAATCCGATCGACTGGATTCATTTCCTTCCAATAGTGAAAAGATATCAACACCGTCCAGCACAGGCTGTTTAGATGAAAATTTAACATCACAAGCCTTTAATACTGTTGGATAAAAATCGCAGGTTGAAGCAGGGAGTTCGCTTGAGAAAGGGCTTTTCAGTTTCGCTGGCCATTCCAAGATTGCCGGTACTCGAATTCCTCCCTCATATAACTCTGCTTTCTTACCACGTAAGCCCCCCGAAGAATTATAATTATGAATATACGAAGGTCCATTATCACTACAAAACCACACAATCGTATTATCGGCAATATTAAGATCTTTTAGAGTTTTACGTAATCGCCCAACTTGCCGATCCATTGCCGAAATTGCACCATACCAATGCTGCTCTTCAATACTACAATCCGGATAAAGAGCACGATCCTCTGGTCCTGCAACTACGGGTGTATGAGGTGTATGAAACCAAATCACACTTAAAAAGGGTGTTTTTTCAACAGCTTTTTTCTTAATAAATCCAAGTGCACGATCCATCAGTATTTTAGAATCATCTCCCTCTAGCCATTCATCCGCTATTTGTCCTTCCCCTGTCCAGTAATGATCACGCCATCGAAAACCTTTAGAGCGTTGCCCTTTTTCAACCTCTTGATTTTGTATAAAAGCATATTCAGAACTTCCATAACCTGCACCCACATGATAATATGGATTGTAGGTTGGCATCATCGATTGCGTACTAAAACACTGGTCGAATCCATTATCCCACGGTGGAGAATAACATGTCGGATCCAATTCCTCTGGGAAATATCCTTGTTTAATGGTTTTGCTCATATCTCCCACGTGCCATTTTCCAAAATGTCCGGTAGCATAGCCTTTTTCCTTTAAAGCTTCGGCAATGGTAATTTCCTGAGCAGGCAAAAATCCTTCTCCAGCCCATGGAATTCCATACCTATACGGATGACGCCCTGTTAAACAACTTCCTCGCGTAGGCGAACATACTGGCGCTGCAGCATAAAACTTATTAAAACGAACTCCTGCATTTGCCATTTCGTCCAGACATGGTGTCTTTACTTTTGCATTGCCATAGCACGCCAAATCTCCATATCCTAAATCATCAGCCATAACAAGAATAACATTTGGTTGATTCTTTTCAACGACCTGTTCTGCATTACATCCTGACAAATAAAAAAGGGTAACAAGACCTAAAGCATAGTTTACCATCATATTATTGATTCTGTATTTCATAATGTAAAAGTGTTATTTCTTACTCAACCGTATGGGGAATGAATATTACAAAACAAGGGGAAAGAATAAACACCCCTAGTCAAAAAACATATTCATCGCAAATTCCATTTCAAAATCAGCTTGATTTGATAATTCAACATACTCCATACGACTTAATGTTTTATCCAAAATATCTGAAAACAATTCTGATTGCAAATGCAAAATTGCTCCTGCCCCTGAAGTATTCCCAACAGGAATAATCTTATCGGACAAAACCGAAGGTAAAAGTCCAATTCTTGTTGCACTTTCCGGATTCAAAAAATTACCAAAACCTCCAGCAAGATATAAAGCATCAATATTTTCGAACCTAAGCCCTGCTTTTTGCAGTAATATATTTATGCCTGAAAAGATGGCACTTTTAGCCAACTGCACTTCCCGTACATCTTGTGGACTAATTACAATCTGTTCACCATTCAAAGAATCCTGAGCATCAGCTAACACATAGTCTTTTTCCAGCAATCCATCCATTAAAATGTAATTTTCATCGAGTAAATAGGCAATTGTATCAACTAATCCAGATCCGCAAATTCCTATTGGTTTCTCATCGGATATGGTTTGATACCCATCGGAATTATAAACTGAAATGGCTCCATCGAAGGCACCCATTCCACAAGATATATTAGCGCCTTCGAAAGCAGGACCTGCTGCTGTAGCACAACAATAAATTTTATCAGGAGTGGAAATGGCCATTTCTCCATTAGTCCCTATATCAATAAAAA
>JADGFH010000780.1 GCA_016743925.1 Labilibaculum sp. | reverse complement strand
CAGGGTATTTTGGACAGGTATAATCAACTTAAAGATTTAGATAAACAAATACCTGATTTTGAACTTTTAGAGTGTAATCGCGACTTTAATAGAACGGATAGCACTATTACTTTGGAAATTGGCGAGGGGATAAGTTCACAGTCTATAAAATTTACTTTTATGGCCAAAAGAAAGCAAGTTGATGAATATTACAATTATGCTTTCCCTTTACGAATAATTGAAAGTACGGAGTATCCAATTCATAAGTATAACAATACGTTCATCAGTTCTGGTTTTGTTGTAGATAGTTCAACGATTGTAAATTGGTCAGGTATACCAATTCCTGAACTACCATTGGGGAAATATGTTAGTGCCCAATTGAAAGGAAATCCAAATGAAAATTATACAGCAGATGGTAAAAATATTATTCACAAATACATTACCAAGTTAGCACGTAATGATGAGCCTGAACTAAAAGATCACTATACAATTTGGGGTACAAGTGCGTGGAGTTTTGGTATGCACGGATTTCATGGTACTGGTTGGATGTATAACAAAATGTATTTAAACAATGAGGATTTTGGTACCTATACAGTAGAACCCATAGTAGAGGGGGATGTTGATTATCCAAAATATACATTTCGTTGGTCAACTGTTCAAAAGATAACAGAAACAACAAAATATGATCCTAGAAGTAAAACATTAACAGTTTACTATAGTAATGTTATTGGTTCGGATTATACAGATGTTTTAACCTATGTTGGTGAAGATTGGACAATTGATCGAGGCATATTTGGTCATAGTTGTGGTAGTTGGCATGAAGTTAGAGCAAATGGTTACAAGTATTGGTTACCGATTGATGAAGAAGATTTTGAGGAATAATAAATATGAATTAAAATAATACAAGTGGGCTAACTCCTTGGCCCACTTATTTTCAAATTATATGAAAATACTAAGTTATTTACTATGCATTCAACTTTTAATAAGTTGTACATCTCCTACAATGACAATTAAGGGAGAAGTAGAATTTTGTAATCAGAAACAAGTCTTTTTATGTCATGATAGAGATATTCTGGATAGTTTAGTCATTAGCAATAATCAATTCGAATTTAAGATTGAAGAGGCTAAGTATAAAGACTATGATATTTATATAAGGGAAGATAAATTCTTTTTGCCGATGCCTGTAAAAGCTCATATAGGGATTGTTACAATGAATATCGATTACAAAGCATCGCATCCAATGGCTCCAGTATATAAAACCATCAAAGATTAGGGTGCTATAAGGATTTTAGAGTTTTGAGCATAAAAGTACCCAAAATGCTGAGAATTCATTTAGTGAACAAGCTGTGAAGAGTGACTGAAAAATATCAAACTAGATTTTTTTTTTATTAAGCCCCTATAGGGGTTTGGGGTTCAATTTTTGGGCGGATAGCCCAATACAAAAAATAATTAGAACAATATTGGCTAATAATAAAATGTACAGTTCTTGTCACTGTTTGTTTTGAGGAGAATTACATGTTTTAAACGATTTCATACCAATTGCAACTTCACCATTAATCAAACAGGCAATTCTCTAGAGGTGATAAAAGATTCAAATACCTCTTATACCATTTTGAATAAAAAAACTAGGTACAATGCCGATGATTTAAGTTGTAAGCTATGTTGAATATGGCAATATACAGCTTACTAATTTATCCAATCGGGATTAATTACGAATTGGGCATAGGCAAACTTAATTTGTGCCATATAAAGCATATTTTATTGTTTACTAAAATGGTACAGTCATTATTTATCTGATGTTGGTAGCCATAAATCGCAAGTAAGTGCTTAAAATCTGAATGTAAGTGTTCATTTAAGCCAAGTAAGTGAGTATTTAGAAATTGTTAATGCTTATTTATTGAATGTAAGTGTTCATTTAAGTCATGTAAGTGAATATTTAGAAAATGTTAATACTTATTTATTGAATGTAAGTGAGTATTTAGGAGATGTTAATGCCTATTTATTGAATGTAAGTATTCATTTAAGCCATGTAAGAGAGCATTTATATTATTTTGTGTATACAGTAACGATACTGTCTTAGTATAATGCCGATGGAAAAGATATATCCCACTAACTTATCCAATCCGGATTATAAAATTGCAATGTAAATTTGAGGATAGTAATAGCCCAATAGTTAGATCATCAAATTTATTGAAGTTTTGCGCCTGTCTCAACAGGTATTTAATAATTTCAAATAAATAGGAAGAGATGAAAAACCCAAAAAATGGAAGTAAAGCACAAACCAATCCATCCAATTTAACCAATCAAAATCGTCGATATTTCTTAAAAACACTTAGTGTGCTTTCTTGTGGTTTGGCTTTTGCTCCTGTCCGTATTATGGCTGGGCCATTCAGTAGCGATGATTTATTAAACCTTGTTCCCATAGATAAAAAATTACATCCCGATTGGATAAAATCCTTGTGTGAAAGAGGTAATCCAACCAGTTACAAAGGAGATGAATTAAAATATATTGGTATGCCCGTTGGAGGTATTTTTACGGGGCAGCTTTATTTGGGTGGAGATGGAAGGTTATGGAGATGGGATATTTTTAACCATTCGGATGCTACAGGAGCAGCTCATTACGCGAATCCTCCACATCCCCAATTTCCACTTGAACAAGGATTTGAGATACAAATAGGCGATGAAATTCATTCACTTGATAAAGAAGGCTTTTCGGAAGTGTCATTTATAGGACAATACCCCATAGGAGAAGTTAGCTATAAAGACGCTGCCATACCTGTTGAAGTAAAACTAGAAGCTTATTCTCCCTTCATCCCACTAAATTCTGATGATTCAGGCATCCCAGCCACCATCATGCAATTTACCCTTAAAAACACATCTTCATCACCAGTTGATTTAAGTTTGAATGGAAAACTTGAAAATGCTGTATGTCTCTACAATAGGCACATTAATGGCAAAAGACGTAATAAATTAATTAAGGAAACAGCTTATTCTTTTTTAAGCTGTTCAGCAACAAAAGAAGAATCAAACGAAGAGCCCAGAACCGAAATTATCTATGAAGATTGGAACAAAACAAACTACAATGC
>JADGFH010000779.1 GCA_016743925.1 Labilibaculum sp. | reverse complement strand
CCTTTTCCAAAATTTTCTCTGCGATGACCTGTTACCAATACCATTTTACGTGAACGGTATACCCAATCGGCCACTAAACCTGTAGGAATGCCCTTCGTTTGAAGCGTATTTATTATATCCATCACAACTTTTGATGAGCGATGTATTTTGGTAAGCGTAAGTTGTAATGCATCGATTACGGTATTACCCGTTACCAGAATTTTATTTTTACTAATGCCCTCATCCATTAGATTACGTTGTGCCATAATTGTTGGAGCAAAATGTCTATTGGCCAAACGACCTGTCATTTGTCGATTTCCTTCTTCTGGCCATGGGGAGTACATATTATTGGTTCGCAAACCAGCTTCTATATGTCCAACTTCTATTTGTTGATAATAAGCAGCCAATGCTGTTGCTGTTGAAGTCGTTGTATCACCATGCACTAAAACTAAATTAGGTTTAGACTTCGCTAATACATCGCGCATTCCAACTAATACTCTACTAGTAATATCATATAAATCTTGTCCCGATTTCATGATCTCAAGATCATAATCAGGAATAATATCAAATAAATCAAGAACTTGATCTAACATTTCTCGATGTTGCCCAGTTACACAAACGATCGTCTCGAAATGGTCAGGATACTTCTGAAATTCCTTAACCAATGGTGCCATCTTTATAGCTTCCGGTCGAGTACCAAAAACCAAGAGCACCTTTTGTTGTCCATTTATACTCATAATTCGGTTTTGTTTTTAAAGTGAATATTTTCTCTTTAGGTCGATTCTAAATTCAGTGGTTGTTTTACGGTCAGAATCGAAAAAGTGAGTTACATCAGTGAGTTGCCAATGCGTTTGAATAAATATTATTTACTAACAGATATCTTTTCTCTGGATTCTTCCATTTCAATTTCGACATCTTCTTTTTGGCTATTTGTCACGCCACAAAAATCTAAAATCAATTTATTTTTAGATTTGGGAAGAGAATAAAATTCTTTGTGCGCAACTAGATATACAATTAAATCCGCTTTCTTGTAAGCTTCCTGATAATTACTTAGTTCATGATCTGTATATTCATCAATATTTGGTTCTACAAGTAAAATCCCATTCTGTCCTGATTGCAGTACCTTTTTCGCGATATATTTTGCTGGAGATTCTCTTAAATCATCAATATTTGGTTTAAAAGCCATTCCCATTAGGGCAATTACCGGCTCTCGGCCATGATCCAATTGAAATTTCAATTGTGCATTCTTTATTTTTTCAACACACCAAAACGCTTTGTAGTTATTTATCTCTCTAGCTTTTCCAATAATTTGACTTTCTAAAGGATATTCTGAAACGATAAAATAAGGATCTACAGCAATGCAGTGACCTCCTACTCCACAACCTGGAGTTAAAATATTTACCCTTGGGTGCTTGTTTGCCAATTCGATTAATTCCCAAACATTAATACCTGCCTTATCACAAATAATCGATAACTCGTTGGCAAAAGCAATTTGCACATCACGCGAGGAATTCTCTACCAACTTACACATTTCGGCAGTACGCGAATTGGTTTGGTGCAAATCTCCAATCACAAAATTTCTAAAAAATTGACAAGCCCTTTCGGTCGATTCTTCATCTATTCCTCCAATCACTCGATCGTTGTGCTCCAATTCGTAAATAATATTACCAGGCAATACACGCTCAGGACAATAAGCAATGAATACTTTATCGACCAATTCGGACCGCATTGAATAAATTAAGTCACGTACTTTTTCTGTTGTTCCAACTGGAGAAGTCGATTCAATAATAAATAAATCGCCAGCTTTTAAAAGTGGTAAAATTGCATTAGCTGCAGCCATTACATAAGAAATATCTGGTTCGTGATTTCCTTTAAAAGGTGTAGGTACAGCAATTGTATACACATCTGCCTCGACAGGTGCTAAACTTGCACTCAATAATTTCTTATCCACAACCTGTTTAACCAGTTCATCCAAATCTGGTTCTACAATAATGATTCTTCCCTCATTTACCGCTTCAATAACTTTTGGATTCAAATCAACACCATGTACTCTAAGGCCACTTTTGGCGATGAGAGCAGCCGTAGGGAGCCCAATATACCCCATACCCACTGTGGTAACGGTTTCAAATTTCTTCATAAGATTTGTTGGAATAATTAAAAGACTGTTTGAACTTGTTTAATTTGATCCAGGCAGATATCCGTGTGGACACAAGTTCCCAAAGAGTCGAAGCGGATTACAATTCGATTCTTCCCTCGTATTTGTATAACTTCGCCTTGAATGCCTTTTAGAGGACCGGCAACAACTTCAACACTTTCTCCTTTTTCAAGATTTTCCTGGCTTAAATCAACTTTGCGATTTTCGTCCTCTAGAAAAATTCGTAGTGCTTCAATTTGTTTTTCGGGTATAGGCACAGCTTTGCCACCGAAAGTAACATACCTTACCGCAAAACTTGAATTAATTACGTCGTAGTATTCTCTTTCGCTGACTTTAACAAATAAGTATGATCGAAGAAGAGGTTCTTCTACCCATTTCGAACGATCGCTCCATTGTCGAAGCTCTTTTCGTAAAGGAAGGTAACACTCGATATCTCTCGAGGACAATTCTTTATACAGCTTTTTCTCGGCACGAGATCTAGTATAGATCGCATGCCACGAATAGACCAATTTTCTGCCTTGCATACTAGGTTGAGTTAAGGTTATTACAAGTGAATAAGAAGATCTACAAGAAATATTAGTTAATAGTTGGTTGAAGACTATTATTTTCTTGGAATAGATTGCAGGTAATATCCTGCTTAACACAGCTTCGCCCTCTCAGACACAGAAAGTTTTTGTGCTGCTAATTGGTTATTGTACTTAAATTATAAAATCTCTGTCCTTTTGAATAATACAATCGATCACTGATGTCATAATTTTATTAAAAAATATCTACAACTATTTAGAAAGCTAGATTTAGATATATTTCGATTACTTAATAGAATTTCGGAACATTTTCGGTACTGAACAAATATGAAGACACATTACTTAGAAAGAATCTAAACAATTTTGGTGAGGGTAAGTTATTCCCTGATAAACATCGCTTTTTCTATGATTGCT
>JADGFH010000044.1 GCA_016743925.1 Labilibaculum sp. | reverse complement strand
ATGAACAGGTATATTGAATTATAATCTATTTTGAAAATGCCTGAGGATTATTTGCTCACTATGCCTTGCTTATCTTTTAAGCAGGGCATTTTTATTTTCATTGATATTCGCTTACTTGTAACTGAAATTATTCCATGTATTTTTTAATTTTGTATGCATAACCTTCTTTTGTCTATTTATGAATAAGAATTTTTTATATATCTACTCTTTTTTATTGATTTTTTGGTGTGATTTTACTTTTGCTTCAGAAGATATTTCATTCAAACACTATACATCCAATGATGGATTAATTCACAATACTGTTAATGCAATTACTCAGGACGGTGAAGGATTTATGTGGTTTGGTACTGTTAATGGTTTGTCAAAATTCGATGGACTTAATTTTACCAATTATCAGTACAATTTAAACGATAAATTTGGTATTCCTGAGGGAGAAGTAAGTCAACTTGAAACGGATGAAAATGGAAATATTTGGTTGTTGGTTTCTGGGAAAATTGCTCGATTCGATAAGCATACCGAAAATTTTATTACAATAGATTCTTTAAGAACAAAACACGATTCTTTTCCGGCAAGAGTGAATTCGATATACAGCGATAAAAATGAAAATTTATGGCTTTGCACTTCAAATGGGCTTTTTAAATATGATTTTGAGACACAGCTTTTTTCACAACATGATTATTTCTTCAAAGAGGTTTTAAAATCATCGATAAAAGCAGTCTTACAAGATTCTAATAACAATTATTGGATTGTTAAAGAAGATGCGATCTATGTATTAAAGAACATAACGAGTAAAACGATTGATAAAACGATTTATTTATTAGAGGATAAAACTATACTAAATAGATTTCAAGATATTGAAGAGGGTTTTGATGGACGCATTTATGTGTCCATTTTTGAAAAAGGAGTTTTTGCTATAGAGAAAGAAAATAAAAAAATAGAACATTTTACGACAGAGAAAAAAGAAGGAAAGTTATCGAGTGACGCAACTCGACCTTTAGAACTAGATAAAAATGGTTTGTTGTGGATGGGAACCGAATTAGGTGTAAATACATACGATTCAAACACTAATAGGAGTGAGATATATTTGCAGGATTTTAATAATTCTCAATCTTTGAACGACAATGCAATTTATTCTATTTACAGAGACAAACAGGACAACATGTGGGTGGGAACCTTCTTTGGAGGTGTAAATGTTTTCTTAAATAGCGCAAATCATTTTCATCATTACGAGGCAGGAGCTGCTCCGCATGCATTAAGTGGAAAGGCACTTAGTCAGATTATTGAAGATGATAATGGAAATTTGTGGATAGGAACCGAAGATGCAGGATTAAATTACTTTGATACTAAAGAAGAAAAATTTATTCATTATACAAGTTCAGGTGAGGAATCTTTAAGCTATAACAATGTACATGCACTTTGCTTAGGAGCATACAAAAAACTATGGGTTGGTACCTATTTGGGAGGATTAAATGTGTTATCTGATAATAAATTTAGGCACTACAAAGTGAACGGTCAAAAGGGCAGTATACTTTCCAATAGCATATACGGATTGCTTCACTACAAAGAAAAAATGTGGATTGGAAGTATAGATGGTCTTTTTTATTTCGACGATAAGACTAATTCATTCGGCCGTTTCCCTGGATTAGTAGGTCGTACAGGAATTCTGTGTATTCATCAAGGTGCTAATAAAAATATTTGGATTGGTAGTTCAAATAGAGGCGTTTTCGTAAAAAGTCCAAAAAGGGATACGATTTATAATCTTTCCGATATTCTGAAGAGTAAGAATCAAATTTTACCTAAGTATATTAATTACATTCACGAATCGGTTGATGGATTAATATGGATAGGAACCAATAAAGGAGGATTGTTTCAATATAATCCAGCGAATAATAAGATTAAACAATACACAAAAAAGGAAGGATTGCCTGATCAAACAATATATGCTATTGTTGAAGATGAAGAAAATAATTTGTGGATGACCAGTAATAATGGATTGATCTGTTTTTTAAGATCTGAAAATTATTTTCGTGTTTTTACAACAAAGGATGGTTTACCAAATAATCAATTTAATTTTAGATCAGCTTATCGGCATTCAAATGGGAAAATTTACTTGGGATCTATTGATGGAATGATTGCTTTCGATCCTAAAAAAATCAGATTCAATAATAAGATTCCAGCTGTTAGAATTACTCGTTTTACTTTGTTTAATAAAGTAATTAAAGGGAAAGATGCGAGTGGTATTTTAAAGGAAGCTATTTTTAATACCAAAGTAATAGAATTGGAAAATGATCAATCAGTAATCGGATTTGAATTTGCAGCAATTGATTATACCTCTCCACAAAGCAATCGGTTTGCATATAAAATGGAAGGTTTGGAAGAAAAATGGAATGAAGTAAGTAATTATAATAAAGCCAATTATTCACATTTACCTCCTGGAGATTATACGTTTAGGGTTAAAGCTTGTAATAATGATGGAGTTTGGAATGAAACAGGAAGTAGTATTCGTATTATTGTGAATCCCCCATTTTGGTCGAGTAAATGGGGATATATGCTCTACATTTTTCTCATTTCGGTAATTTTCTGGATTTATTATCGGATCTCGAAAATACGTACAGCAGAAAAATCAGCTTTGTATTTGGCTCAAATGGAAAAGGATAAACAGGATGAATTGAATGAGTTGAAATTAAAATTTTACACCAATGTTTCTCATGAATTTCGTACACCTTTAAGTCTAATAATTGATCCTCTTGAAAGATTGGCAGAGCAAAAGATTGAAAATAGTTCTGGGCAAAAAACATTGCAATTGGTTCTTAAAAATGCACATCGTTTACAAGTCTTAATTAATCAATTACTTGAATTTAGAAAAACGGAATCCGGACAATTTGAACTTAAAGTTGCGCAAGGAAATTTGAAAGAGTTTATTCATAATATTTTTAATCGTTTTAAAATATTAGCCGACAGTAGAAATATCCAATTTGAATTTATAGTATCTGAAATACCTAAATCTCTCTGGTTCGATAAGAAGATTGTTGAGATCATATTAGATAATTTACTTTCCAATGCATTTAAATTTACAAATGAGGGAGAAAAAGTGTGTATTGCTTTAAAATCTAAAAAAACTGGAGAAATTCAAATATCGATTTCTGATACAGGAATTGGAATGAATAAAATAGATTTACAGCGTATCTTCGATCGTTTTTATCAGATTGAGGGCACGCAACAAAGTGAGAATAGTTCGGGAATAGGATTGGCATTAACCAAAAGCTTGGTGAAACTACATCATGGAACAATTCAGGTCGAAAGTGAAGAAAATAAAGGGTCTACTTTTATCGTAAGGCTAGCCGTTACTAAAGATTTATTTTCACTAAATGAACAAGGCGAGCGAGTTGAAATTGAAGATTCGCCGCTAGTTACTAATGAAATAGAATTGGAAGAAAAAGAGATTTCTGATATTATTTTAAATCAGGATAATAAAACAATACTGGTTGTAGAGGATAACAAAGAACTTCAAAGATATTTAAAAAGTGCTCTTTACGAGGGGTACAAAGTAATAACCGCTGATAATGGAAAAGAAGGATGGGATGCGATACAGAAACAGCAACCAGATATTATTATTAGCGATGTAATGATGCCTATTATGGATGGTTTTGAATTGTGTAAAATGGTAAAATCAGATATTCAAACCAGCCACATTCCTGTAATTCTCCTTACTGCTCGTACGAGTATAACTGATAAATCAGAAGGTTTGCAATATGGCGCAAATATCTATATGGAAAAGCCTTTTAATAGCAGTATATTAAGAAAGCATTTGACTAATTTGATTCATTTTAAAGCCACTTTAAAAAAGCGATTCGAATCAGATTTAGGTATTGATGTGTCAGAAGTTACTCATTCTACTCGGGATGAACAGTTTCTGAAAAATGCAATTCAAATTGTTCATCAACAAATTGCCGATTCAGATTTTAATGTTGCTCAATTTGTAGATAAAATGGCTGTGAGTAGAACATTACTGCACATGAAATTGAAAGAGATTGCTGGAAAATCAGCTTCTGAATTTATTCAATCTTTACGCATGAAAGAAGCAGCCCGATTATTGAAATCTGATTCCTCGAGTATATCCGAAATTTCTGGTCAAGTTGGATTTCAGGATCCATCTTATTTTTCAAAATGTTTTAAAAAGCATTTTAATATTTCTCCTAAGGAATATCAAAAAAAGTAATCGCTTTTTCAGATATTTTCGTAGAAACCAATATGGATGGAAAAAGGAATAGTCTTAAAGATTGAGTATTCTCAATTTATTAAAAGTGTATTAATGAGTATCCGAAAAGTAATAGGATTTTGTGTATGTTTTTTATTGGTTGTGACTTCGTATGCACAATCTTCTTTACGATTCGAACATTTCTCAACGCTAGATGGTTTGGGGAATAATGCAATTTTTGATATTACCACAGATTCAAAAGGGAAACTGTGGTTGGCTACTTATGATGGATTATCTTGTTTCGATGGCTATCAGTTTAAAAATTATAAGCCCGATATATCCAATCCTGAATGGGCCGGATCAAACATCATTAGTGTTATTGAATCGGATTCTTCAGGTAACATTTGGTTTGGAACATTAGGAACTGGTTTGTCTATGTTAAATCCAGAGACAAAAGAATTCAGGAATTATCAGACAAAACAAACTGGAATAATTTTGGCAGAAAAAGATGTTTCGGCAATTTGTAATTTTAATGATGAAATTTGGTTTGGAACAGCAACAAATCTTAATGTGTTGGATCAGATTACTGATTCTATTTCAAATTATTCCTTGGCAAAAATGGGCTTGTCAGGTTCAATTATTGCAATTCAGCCTTTGGATCAGTATAGTGCTGTAATTGCAACATCTAGAGGAATTGCCGTTTTGAAAAAGAAGGATTTATCTGTGCAATCAATCATGTTAAGAAATGAAATGCACATCAAATCAGGAATCATTGAAATAAAAACCGATGAACATGGACAAATTCTTGTTGTTGCCGATAGGAAAATTCAATGTTTACGTTATTCGGAAGAATCAGGATTAAAATTACTCTATCAGATTAAAAATAGTGAAATAGAAGCGCAAGTAAAACTTGAAACTTTATTTAATTCGATCATCACAATATCAGAATCGGAATATTGGATTGTAACTTCAAAAGGATTAATTTCTTGTATTTTTAACCAAAATAATCGTAATTATCATTTAATTCAAAATGAAGTGCAAAATCCGGAGAGTTTGTCTGGAAACCAAATCACTACTTTTTGTAAAGACAGAGAGCAAAATATTTGGCTGGGAACCAGGTATAATGGATTGAGTAAATATGATCCGCGAAAGCAGGCTTTTAAAAAGTTTGCGGTTCAGATGGGGCGAAAATCAACTATGCAGAGTAATAATGTGAGGTCATTGTGTGAGGATAATTTCGGAAATATTTGGATTGGTTACAGAAGCCGTGGTTTGGATCTATTTGATTCAAAAAAAGGGGAGTATCTTCATTTAAAAAAAGAAATACAAAATAAAGCAAGTCTACCTTCCGATGTTATCAGGGGAATTTATCAAGATCGTAAAGGACAGATTTGGGTAGGTTCCAGTCGAGGTATAAGCCGTTTGGAAATTGAAAAACAAGATTATAATTTTTATACTACCACTAAAATTAATGGACGCGATATTGGCTCGGTTTATGAATTTTATGAAGATTCAAAAGAAAGATTTTGGATAGGTTCTACAGCTGGACTCTTTCGATATTCTGAAATTGAAGAAGATGTTAAAACATTTAAACACAAAAATGAACAGTTAGGTGTTAACCGGCATAATTTTATTCGATGTATAAAAGAGGGGCCGGAGGGAAATATTTGGCTGGCAACAGATGGCAGTGGAATTGATGTTATTGATCCGGAGCTGGGTTATATTAGAAGTTACAATGCACAATCCAAAAATGAAAAAGTTCTTTCCCACAACAAGGTATATTGTTTGCTTTTTGATTCACAAAACCGTTTGTGGGCTGGAACACACAATGGGTTAAATCTGATGGAGGATGAAGCCGGTAATTTTAAGACCTATACACAGGCGAATGGCTTGGTTAATGATGTGATTTATAGCGTGCAAGAAGATGTTGGAGGAGATTTATGGATCTCTACAGCAAATGGATTATCAAAATTTGATCCTAATACGGAGAGCTTTCAGAATTATCTACAAGGTTTTGAATTTTCGGATGATGCTTGGAGCAAGAATCAACAGGGCGAATTGTTACTGGGGGGATTAAATGGTTTTTTTAGGTTTCATCCTAAAAACATTCAACAAAATGATATTGCACCTTTACTTAGAATTGAAGGTTTTCGATTGCAAAATAGAATTCTAGAGGTTAATGAGGAACACAACGGTAGAGTGATTTTAACTGCTCCAATATCAGAATTGCAGCAGTTGGATTTAAAATATGATGAGAATTTTTTCTCTTTAAATCTTTTGGCTATTTCCTTATCTAATCCGAATCAGGTTCGATATAAATATCAATTGGTCGGATTTAACAACAATTGGATTGAGCTAGACGCTGATTCTCGAACGGCAAACTTTACAAATGTACCTTATGGCGAATATGAATTTATGTTTAAGGCAGCAAATGCTGATGGAAAGTGGAGCGATGAGGCAATTTTAAAAATTGTAATTCATCCTGCATTTTATCAAACCATTTGGTTTAAAATAGTCCTGGTGATCTTCCTTGCTTTGATGATAATGTCTTTGTATTGGTTGCGATTGAGGAGTTTAACAAAACAGAAAGAAAAGCTTGAAAAAGAAGTAGATGAAAAAACGAGTGCTTTGCGATCTCAAAATAAAGCGATCGAAAGGCAAAATAAATTGTTGGAATCTCAAAAAAATGAAATTGAAGCGCAGCGTGATAAGGTGGTCGAAATGACTCGTGTAATTCATGAAACCGATGAACGGAAAATAAAATTTTTCACCAGTATCTCACATGAAATTCGCACACCACTTACTCTAATTGCTGGGCCTGTAGAGAAAATGTTAGAATCACTGAAAAAAGAGGATAAGCATTATTCAACCATGCAATTGGTCGAGAGAAATACAAACCGCTTATTAAAATTGGTAAATCAATTGCTCGATTTTCGAAAAATTGATACAGGCCATATGCCAATCAATCTCCTTCAAGCTGATTTGCTTGTGTTTGTACAAGAGGTTTTTACAAATTTTAGAGTGTTGGCAGAAGAAAAAAATATTGATTATCAATTGATACATGATTCATCAGATTATAATTTTTTTTTCGATGCAGATGTTTTGGAAAAAGTAATTGCTAATTTGTTAAGTAATGCAATTAAATATACACAGTTGGAAGGCTGTGTGTTCTTAAAACTAGAAAGGAATAACGATTATATCTCTATTAAAGTGCAGGATAATGGACCAGGTGTTTTACCAAGAATTAGAAAATCAATTTTTAAAAGATTTTTTAGAATAGAAGACGCAAATTCAATTTCGGAGCAAGGCACTGGAATTGGTTTGTCCTTAGCAAAAGAAATGGCCATTTTGCATGGTGGTGATCTTTCTATTATTGATCTTCCGGAAAGGGGAAGTTGTTTTCGAATGAGGTTTCCAGTTATCCAAGATACCAATGCTAATCTTTCCCAAAAGATTGAACAGGAACATATCATTATACCAGAAATTGAATTAAAAGAGATTAACGAGGATTATTCTATTTTAGTGGTTGAGGACAATTCCGATCTGAGATCGTTTATCAAAGATTCGCTGGAAGTGAAGTTTATTCTTGAGGCTGTTGATGGTGAAGCTGGTATTAATATGGCCATCGATAAGTTACCAGATTTAATTATCTCGGATGTTTTAATGCCAGGAAAAAATGGTTTCGAACTTTGTAGAATATTGAAAGAGGACCCTAGAACGAACCATATTCCAATATTATTACTAACAGCGTTGGGAGCTGATGAACATCAGCAAACAGGCATCGATTTGGGAGCTGATGATTATATATTAAAACCTTTTAATCACCGAATTTTATCGGGGAAAGTGAATAATATTCTTCAAAATAGAGAACACTTCAAAGAAAAATTAAGTAAGAATTTAAGCAATCCAACTATTTGTTCTGACGATTGGAAGAATTCCTTACCTCCTTTTGTTATTCAGATGGGAAATCAGCAACGTTCTTCTGCTGAATCTAACCAGATTATTAACGACATCCATAATGGCATTATTGGAACAGCTTATAAAGCAGTTGCTTTTTATAATAATCAACGAGGTGAGGTACCTTTGCCTAAGGTAACAAGTACTCCAACAGGCTTAGATTGGGATATGTTTCAAGGGCCATCTCCACGTAAACCATATACTCACGATACTTGGGATTACAATTGGCATTGGTCTGGTTGGGATTTTGGTACTGCCGAAATGGGTAATAATGCAACGCACGAGTTGGATATTGCTCGTTGGGCTTTGGATGTTAAATACCCTGAAAAAGTGGATGTTTGGGCAGATAAAATGAATTTTAAAAACGATGGTTGGGAAATGTATGATACCATGGAAGCTAACTTCCATTTTGATAATAACAGAATAATTCAGTGGGATGGTAAGAGCAGGAATAGCTACAAAACTTATGGTGCTGGACGTGGAACTATTATTTATGGAACCGAAGGATCTGTGTTTATTGATTGTAGCCACTACAAACTCTATGATCGTTCGGGTAAGTTAGTAAAAGAATTACATGCAGATGGAAAAGCCGAAGATGGCACCAAGCTTGGTGGTGGTGGCGATTTGTCAACTCGTCATGCTGTTAACTTTTTCAATGCAATTCGAGGCAATGGCGATTTGACTTTTCCTATTGAACAGGGTGCGATTAGCCAAATGTTAACCCATTATGCAAACATTGCCTATCGAGTAGGAAAAGGATTTGAAGTAGATTCTGATACAGGTAGAATTTACGACCGCGATGCCATGAAACTTTGGAATCGTGAGTATGAGCCAGGTTGGGAATCAAAGCTATAATCAATAATGAAGCTTAAAGATCCTTATTGTCTATTTGAAGTGAACCCCAAAAGTTGGACGGTTATAAAATAAATTAATAAGATTGAGTTCGGTATTTTACCGGACTCATTCCGTTTAAACGAATCTTTATTCTAACATTATTGTAATATTCTATATATTCTTCCAGCTCCTTTAGGAAGTGATCCATAGAATTAAACTGCTGCAAATATAACAACTCTGATTTTAACAGGCCAAAGAAATTCTCGATTACCGCATTATCTAAACAATTCCCCTTTCTAGACATACTTTGTCTAATACCTTTTTGTTGTAGTTTATACCTATAGCTACGATGTTGATAATGCCACCCCTGATCTGAATGAAGAGTTAGATTTGTATTACCTGGGAGCATAGTAAATGCTCTGTCAACCAGATCAAGTGTTGGTCTATATGTTATATTATAACTAATAATCTCCCTATTATATAAATCCATAATAGGTGAGAGATAACATTTAGTTCCAAAAAGAGAAAACTCTGTAACGTCAGTAACCCATTTTTGATAAGGTCTGTCAGCCTTAAAGTCTCGCTCAAGGATATTGGGTGCAATTCGGCCAACATCTCCCTTATAAGAGCGGTATTTTTTCATTCTGACCTTACACTTCAAACCAAGTTCTGCCATAAGCTTCAGAACGGTTTTATGATTTAATACTAAATCTCTATTACGTAATTCAAGGGTTATACGCCTATAGCCATATCGCCCTTTATTTTCATGAAATATTTCAGTGATTACTCTCTTCTCTATCTCATATTTGTCCGCAGTATCGAGATCTTTTTGATGATAATAGAACGTACTTCTTGGCATTCCATCCACATTCAACAGTATTGAAAGTGAGTGTTTCTGCCTTAATCCCTGGATGGTTAAAACTCTTAATCTTTTTTTTGAGTTTCTTTTTTCTGAATTAAGGCTCGTAACTTTTTTAAGTAATCATTTTCAGCACGTAAACATTGATTCTCTTTGAGTAACTTATCGTACTCACTTATGGAATCTATTGGTTTATTTTCTGATTTCTTTTTCATCTTAGGAGGTCTTCCTCTTGGGTTTTCTGTAAATAAAGCTAATGCTCCAAATTGCTCGAAATCTCTTCTCCATTTAGAAATAAGAGATTGAGTAATTAGATGCTTTGCGGATACTTGGTCCAAAGATAAGCCTGTTTTCAACATCTCTTCGATGATTTGAAGTTTAAAATCACCAGTATAACGTATTTTATTTTTTAATGACAGACCATTTTTCCCATGAAGCTTATATGTATTAACCCATCGTCCCAATAGTTTGTGACAAGTTTGTAAATCTCGTGCTACAGATCGACAAGATCGTCCTTCTTTTAGTATTTTCAGTACTGCACGTTCGCGATCATCAATACTAAATTTGTTTCTCTTTTTTCTTTTCCATAAAAAACACCCCAAATGTTGTGTCCAACTTTTGGGGTGCAGTTCAATTCTGACTTGGGGATCTTTATTCTAAAATACCTCATTAGTAAGCAAATGATTTTTGTTTGATGCAAGAATGATAATTTTAATTTCCTTTCCGATAAACTCCAGGTGGAGTGTTTGTGACTTTTTTAAAGACTCTTGTAAAGTGATACCGATCGGCAAATCCGAGATAGTGAGCAATTTCATCAATTTTCATTTCGGTATGATCGAGCAAAGCACAGGCCTTGGCAATTTTTTTCTCTTTAATAAAATTTTGAGGCGAAATCCCCATTTCAGAAGTAAACAAACGAATAAAAGAGTTGGTTGCCAAGCCTATTAATTTAGCCAAAAATTCATTGTTAAAGTCCAAATGAATATTTCTCTCAATGTATCGGATACAAGTCAATATGCGATGTTCAATATGCAAGGTGTCCCAATGTTTTGGAGGAATTAAACGAAGCATTTCGGTAATAATCGTCTGAATTTGTAGATTGGCTTGCAATGAAAAATTGGAAGCTTCTATTTTTAAGTATTCTGTGAGTTTGGAAAGTTTCTGTTTCTGATCGCTATTCAATTTTATTTCATAAATATCTGGCTGAACATTATCATATGGAGCTCCTAAGGTAAAATGAATGAACAAATGAAGTAGATGATCAGCTTGAATGAGCTTTTCCTTATCGATATCATTTATTCGTTTTCCTTTAATGTACATGCCTGTTTCAAACATGTGATTGTGCTTGAAATATGCCTGAAAAGGCGTGTTTGGCGGAATGATAAGCAATTTATTCGAATCTGGCTCGAATATCTTATCCTGATAGGAAACAACTGCACCCTTGTTTTTATTCCAGTAAATACGCCAGTAAGGAAATGCCATTTCATTGCAATCCCACTGATTTAGTTTCCAGTACCTGCAGCACCATACCTGTAAATTTATAGAAGTAAAAATCTGCTGTATTTCTGATGGATCTCCTTCTTCTCGTTTACTGAAATATCTCATTTGTGATTTTTGTTAGAAACAGATACAAAGTTATCATTTTTGGTCATTTTATACTCGGTGAAAATAAATCAATTTTGTGGTGTTAAGTAGTATACTTAAAAACCAAATGTCTAGAACAATGAATAATATGAAGAAATTGCCTCTTGGGGTTCAGAATGAAATTGATAAAGTATCAGAAATTGCAGGTTACCTTTGGGATCGTGAATGGGCAGAGCGAAATGCTGGCAATATTTCAATTAATCTTACTGAATATTTTGAAGGGGAGAAATTAGAGAATCCTGATCGAAATTTTGAATTTGATTTTCCAAAGAACGTTGCAGGTTTAGTGGTTTTTATTACTGGCACAGGATGTCACTTAAGACATCTTATTAATCGGATTGAAGAGGCTGCATGTATCTTAAAAATAAATGAAGATGCAACAGGATATTCGATTGTGTGGGGTGGTGATAAGGAAAATTTTGGCCCAACTTGTGAATTGATTTCGCATGTGAAAATTCATCAATTTAATGTTGAAAATAATCCTACGCATAAAGCTATAGTTCATACTCACCCCATTGAGTTGATCGTAATGAGTCATCATCCAATTTTTAATGATGAAGAGAAATTAAATCATTCTTTGTGGAAAATGTGTCCTGAAATTAAAGTATTTGTTCCTAAAGGGGTTCACTGTACACCTTATGCTTTATCAAGTTCCGAAGATTTAGCAGATAAAACTATCGTAGGTTTAAAAACTCGAAATGTATCTCTTTGGGAAAAACATGGTGCTTTGGCAACTGGGGAAGATGCCGAAAGAGCATTTGATTACCTTGATGTAGCTAATAAAGGTGCCAAATTAGTGCTGACAGCGTGGGCGGCAGGTTTCGATCCTGTAGGCTTAAGTGTTGATCAATTAACAGAACTGGAACAATTTATATAAGCCATAACTATGGAGAAATTGGTTCTGGTATTCGATTGTGGCGCTACCAATGTTAGGGTAGTTGCCATGAATGAGAAGGGGGAAATTGCTGCATCCAAATCGCATCCCAATCGTACGCTTGAAGATCCTAATTATCCGGGAGGAAGAATATGGGATAGTAACGAGTTGTGGTGGAAATTGTGTGATGCTGCTCAGTATGTTGTTTCTCAGATAAATAGTAAAGGTATTGTTGGTGTTACGGTTACGACCTTTGGTGTTGATGGTGCATTTCTTGACGCTGACGGAAAACAGTTGTACCCAATTGTATCGTGGCAGTGCGAACGGACTAATGCGGTAATGGAAAACATTGATAAGTATATTCCATTGGATGAACTATATGGTATTAGTGGTGTATTTCCTTACAATTTTAATACAATTAATAAGTTCATCTGGTTTAAAGAGAATCGACCTGATGTACTTAAAAAGGCTCAGGATTTTCTTTTTATGCCTTCCTTATTGATTCATTTACTTTCCGGAGCAAGAGTTAATGATTCTACAATGCTGGGAACTTCGATGCTTACTGATATTAAAACTGGAGAATGTTCCTCAGTTATTATGGATAAAATTGGTGTTTCGACAGATTTATTATCCAATGTTGGGCAGCCAGGAGATGTGATAGGTGAAATTATTTCATCAGCATCAGAGTCAACAGGAATACCAGTAGGAGTTCCTGTATGTCTCGCGGGTCACGATACTCAATTTGCAGTTTTTGGATCGGGTGCCAATGAATCTCAAGCAGTGTTAAGTTCAGGAACTTGGGAAATTTTAATGAGCAGAAGTGGAAACTTCTTATCGGGAAAAGAGCAATTAGAATTGGGAATATCAACGGAGTTAGATGTTCAGAAAGGAAAATACAATCCTTGTGTGAATTGGTTAGGATCGGGTGTTTTGGAGTGGATGAGAAAGAATTTTTATCCAGAATTTGAATCTCCAGAATGTTATGAAGTCATGATTAATGAAGCTTCTAAAGTTAAGCCTGGAGCAAATGGGATAAAGGTAATTCCTGATTTTTACAATACAGAAATCGGACAATGTGGTGGAGCCATACAAGGTTTGCATTTGAACTGTAATCGTGCTGAAATATATCGTGCCACACTCGAAGCACTAGCCTATAAGTTAAGAGATTCGTTACGTGCATTGGAGTTAGCCGGAAATTTTAAAGCCGAAAAAATAATTTGCGTTGGTGGAGGTTCTAAAAACGCACTTTGGAATCAGATTCGTGCTGATGTTTGTAACATTCCTATTGAATTGATTGATCAGAAAGAAACTACTGTTTTAGGAGCAAGCATGTTTGTATTTAGTGGTTTAGGAGTGTTTGATTCGGCCGAAGAGGCTCGGAAAAATATTGATTATAAGCCTCAGTTAATTAATCCTTCTGAGAATTCTAAGATTTATCAAAGTATAAACCCAGCTTAATCAAAAAATAACAAAACTTACCCAAATAGAATGTTAGAAAAAAGAAGAATATACTTACCAGCCTTAAGTCTTGTAGGACCCGGAGTGATAACTGATTTGGTAGAAGAAATTAAATCTGATGGTTTTCAATCGGTATTGGTTGTTACCGATAAAGTGTTAATTGAAGTTGGAATTGCCACTCAGGTTATTAAAAAGATGCTTGAAGCAGATATCAATTATATCATTTTTGATGATGTTCAACCAAATCCTACTTGCAAGAATGTGAATGATGGATTGGCTGTTTTTAAAGAGAATAATTGCGATTTTATTTTGACAATAGGTGGCGGATCTCCTCAAGATTGTGGAAAAGCAATTGGTATTTTGGCTACCAATGGTGGTAATATTCGCGACTACGAAGGAATTCATGTGTCGAAGAAGCAATCTTGCCCAATTGCAGCGGTAAATACAACAGCTGGAACAGCAAGCGAAGTTACAATCAACTATGTAATTACCGATGAAGACCGCAAGGTAAAAATGGTGATGGTTGATAAGAATTGTTTGGTGTCAATTGCGGTGAATGATCCGGAATTAATGCTTGCCATGCCTGCCGCATTAACTGCTGCAACTGGTATGGATGCGTTAACCCATGCAATTGAAGCTTATGTGACTGCAGGTGCTTATCATTGGTCCGATAAATTGGCATTGTATGCTATCGAACTTATCGCATCGAGTTTACCGGCTGCCGTTAAGGATGGTAAAAACCTGGAAGCACGTAGTAAAATGGCTTGGGCACAATTTGTGGCTGGTCAGGCATTTTCGAATTGTGGATTGGGCTTTGTTCATTCTGCAGCTCATCAACTGGGAGGAATGTACAACACGCCTCACGGAGTTGCTAACGCAGTATTATTACCTCATGTGGAAAAGTTTAACATTTCGGCTTGTCCTGAAAAATTTGCTCAAATAGCGGTTGCAATGGGAGTTGATGTGCAATCGATGTCGTTAGAACTTGCTGCTAATTCGGCCATTGAAGCGATCAAAGATTTATCGAAAGAAGTTGGTATTCCTGTTGGTTTGAAAGACTTAGGTGTACAAGAAAAAGATCTAGAAGAAATGGCTAAAAATGCTTTGGCAGATGTTTGCACTGGTGGAAATCCAAAAGATGTTGCTTTAGAAGATGCTATTCAGATGTATAAAAATGCGATGTAAGCTGAGGGTGGAGCAACGATATTAAATGTAAAATCAAGTTTAAATAATTAACATATGACAAAAAGATTAATAGGATCTATGCCTAAAGTAGGTATTCGTCCGGTAATTGACGGTAGAGAAAGAGGTGTTCGCGAATCTCTTGACGAGCAGGTGATGGCAATGGCCAAATCTGCTGCAAAATTAATCGAAGAGAACTTGCGCTTTCCTAATGGCGAAAAGGTTGAATGTGTAATTGCTGATACCAATATTGGTGGTGTTGCCGAAGCGGCTATGTGTGCTGATAAATTTCAGCGCGAAGGCGTAGGTGTCTCCTTAACAGTCACTCCTTGCTGGTGTTACGGTACCGAGGTGATGGATACCGATCCTTTAATACCCAAAGCTGTTTGGGGATTTAATGGAACAGAACGTCCAGGAGCTGTATATTTAGCTGCTGCCTTGGCAGGATATAATCAAAAAGGTTTGCCTACATTCGGAATCTACGGAAGAGACGTTCAGGATGGAGGAGATATGAATATTCCTGCAGATGTGAAAGAGAAAGTTTTACGATTTGTAAAATCAGGTTTGGCTGTTGCCGAGATGAAAGGAAAATCATACCTATCTGTTGGTTATAGCTCTATGGGAATTGCCGGTTCTATGGTAGATTCAAATTTCTTCCAGGATTATTTAGGAATTCGTGCTGAGTTTGTTGATTCAGTAGAGATTCTGCGTAGAATTGATGAAGAAATCTACGATAAGGACGAATTTGGAAAAGCAATGGCATGGACCAAAGCAAACTGCAAAGAAGGAAAAGATTACAACAAAGCAGAAAATCAGGCAAACGAGACTCGTAAGCAAACGGAGTGGGAAACAGTTGTGAAAATGACTTTGATTTGTCGTGATTTGATGATCGGTAACAAAAAGTTAACCGAAATGGGTTATAGAGAAGAAGGTTTGGGACGAAATGCAATCTTAGGAGGTTTCCAAGGGCAGCGTCAGTGGACCGATTACCAACCAAATGCCGATTTTCCGGAAGCAATCTTAAATTCTTCATTCGATTGGAATGGAATTCGCCAGGCATTTATTTTCGCTACTGAAAATGATAGCTTGAATGCTGTTGCTATGTTGTTTGGTCACTTGTTGTCCGATACAGCGCAAATCTTCTCTGATGTTCGTACTTATTGGAGCCCTGATTCAGTGAAGAGAGTAACTGGAAAAGA
>JADGFH010000778.1 GCA_016743925.1 Labilibaculum sp. | reverse complement strand
ATACTGTTCTTATAGGTGGTAAAACATTTAAATCAAGTTTAATTGCAATTATTCCAAATGGAGATAAAATAACAAGAACTTTTCCTATTAAGTTTAAAACAACTTTAAAAAATGATTTTGTTTTTGATGGACAAGAAGTAAAGATTAGTTTAGCTAAAAGTGTGAAGAAAAGAGCTATGGTTTTACCAAGAGATAGTGTGATTAAAAACTTTGGACAAAATGTAGTTTTTGTGGTAAGTGAAAAATCATTAGCTATTAGAATACCTGTTAAAATTGTAGGTTTTGATGGAGGTAAAATTGCAATTGAGGGTAAAGGTTTAGTTGAGGGCATGGACATTGTTTCAAAAGGTAATGAAAGAATTTTTCCAAATAGCCCAGTAAAAGTTATAAATAAATAGGAATAAAAATGGATTTAATTAAATTTTCTATTAAAAACCCAGTTACTATTATAGTATCTGTTTTAATAGTAGTAATGTTTGGTTTCTTATCTTTAGAGAAACTACCATATCAGTTGACACCATCAGTTACAAAACCAGAAATTAAAATTAAAACTTTTTGGCCAGGTGCAACTCCTTATGAGATTGAACGTGAGATTATTGAAGAGCAAGAAAGTGTATTGAAATCTTTAAATAATCTAATTGATTATGAATCTTTATCTAAAGATAATTATTCAGAATTAACTTTAACATTTAAATTAGGTACTAATTTAAGAGCTGCTTTACAAGATGTTTCGAATAAATTAAATGAAGTAAGTAATTATCCCGATAATGTTGAAAAACCAGTAATTGAAACAGCAAGTGCAAGTCCAGTTATTTGGCTGATGTTACAAACCTTAGAAAATAATAAAAAACATGTAGATTCATACAAAACATTTTTTGATGATGATATTATAGCTGCTATTAAAAGAGTAGATGGTGTTTCAGGTATCATGAGTGGTGGTGGACGTAAAAAACAAATGCAAATAGTATTTGATACAAATAAACTAGCATCTTATGGTTTAAGTATTTCTCAAGCTATTCAAACTTTACAAAATGAAAATATTGATGTATCAGCTGGTGTTTTAAATCTTCAAAGAAGAGCATATAGAATTAGAACAGTAAATAAATATACAAGTGTTAAAAGTATTGAGAATGTTTTACTAATCTCAAACAGAGAACAAAGAGTTAGAGTTAAAGATATAGCAGAAGTGAATTTTGGTTTAGAAACATCTAGTTCTGTAGCTATGTATTTAGGTAAAGATGGTATTTTTGCAGGAATTCAACCTAATTCATCTGTTAATATTGTGCAATTAACAAATGATGTTGAAAAAGTTGTTCAAGAGTTAAACAAAGGTATTTTAAAAGAAAAAAACCTTAAGATTCATTGGATTTATGATCAAAGACCTTATATAGTTGGTTCAGTTGATTTAGTTAAACAAAATATATTAATAGGTGCTTTTTTAGCTATTTTTATTCTTATCACATTTTTACGCTCAGTTTCTCCAACTGCTGTAGTTTCAGTTGCAATTCCTATTTCTGTTGTAGGTACATTTATAATACTTGATGCAATGGGTCGATCGTTAAATACAATATCACTTGCAGGTATTTCTTTTGCTGTTGGTATGTTGGTTGACTCAGCCATTGTAGTATTGGAAAATATGGACAGGCATAGAAAAGAAGGTATGAGTATAGCTCAAGCTGCTTACGTAGGTGCAAATGAAGTATGGGGTGCTTTAATAGCCTCAGCTTTAACAACAATTGCAGTTTTTTTACCAATAATTTTTTTACAAGATGAAGCTGGTCAATTATTTAAAGATATTGCTATTGCAGTAACAGCTGCTGTTGTTTTTTCCTTATTTGTTTCAATTTCAGTTATTCCAATGTTATGGAAAAAGTTTACTAAAGAAAAAGAAATAAAAGTACGAAAAAGTGTAATCGGAGATTTTGGGAACAAGATTGTAAAATTTATAATGTCTTTGGTAAATCTTTCATTGAAAAATATATTTAGTAAAATATTTACGATTATTTCTTTAGCAGTGTTTTCTGGTGGAATTATTTTTTTACTCTTTCCTAAAGTTGATTATTTACCCCAAGGTAATAAAAACCTAGTTTTTAATATTTTAATAGCACCTCCTGGATTTTCTTACAAAGAAAGATATGAAATGGGTACATATCTAATGAATAGAATTAAACCTCATATCAATAAAGATGTTGGAGATTTACCTGGACTAAATAGAGCATTTTTTGTTTCTTTTGGAGATTTTAATTTATTTGGAGGAACTTCTATACATGAAGATAGAGGAAAAGATTTAATACCTTTATTTAGACCAATTGTAAATTCCTTACCATCAGTTTATGGAGTAAGTATTCAATCTGGTGTTTTTGAAGATGGTGTTGGTGAGGGTAATAGTGTTAATATTGATATAAGTGGTGAAAAAATTGAAGACCTAACTAATGTAGGAGGTTTACTTTTTGCTACAACTATGAAAACATTAAAAGGTTCTCAAGTAAGGCCAGTGCCTTCTATTGAGTTGTTATATCCTGAAATTAGAATTAAACCAAACCAAGATGCTTTGATGGCTATGGGTATGAATTCATTTAACTTTGGACTTGCTATTGATGTTATTATGAGCGGTAGAAAAATTGGAAGTTTTGAACAAGAAGGAAAAAAGAAAATTGATTTAATTTTTAAAGCTTCAGATGAAGTTATTAAAACACCTGAGGATATTATGTCTGTTCAATTAGCACTTCCTAATTCTTCATTAATTCCAGTTTCATCATTGGCATCATATGAAAGTACTACAGGAATATCAGAAATTAGACACTTAAATGGTAAAAGAACAATTTCCTTGCAAGTTACACCACCTAAAGGAGTCACTGTTGATGAGACGATGAAGATTATTAATAAAATGTTAAATGATATGAAAACAAAAGGTATGATTAGTAAATCTGTTGAAATTGGACTTTCTGGAACTGCTGATAAATTATCTCAAACAATACAAATGTTAAGTATGAATTTTATTCTAGCTTTAGTTATTGTTTATTTATTAATGTCTGCATTATTTGGTAATTTTTTATATCCTATAGTTATAATGTTT
>JADGFH010000043.1 GCA_016743925.1 Labilibaculum sp. | reverse complement strand
AAACGCTTTCGTCAAGTAGATGAATCTGGTCAAAAATATTATGGAGGAACGGGTCTTGGCATGTATATATCTAGATTAGAAATTGAACTTTTGGGTGGTAAAATATGGTTTAACTCAGAGAAAGATATAGGAACAACAGTAAGCTTTAGTATCCCTAACATACTCACTTCAGAAAATCAAATTGAAAATGAGGAAACTGTGCCAACTTACCATTGGGAAAACTACACAGTTATAATTGCTGAAGATCAAATTACTAATTTTAAGATACTTGAGGCATACCTTCAAAAAACAAACATCAATATTCTTTGGGTCAAAAATGGACAAGAAGCCATTAATGTATGCTTGCAAAATCCTGAGATTTCTATTGTTCTAATGGACATCAACATGCCTCAAATAAACGGGCTAGAAGCCACAAAGAGCATAAAAGAGAAAAGACCCAACCTCACGATTATTGCTCAAACCGCTTACGCCTTAAATGGCGATAGAGAAAATTCATTAGCAGCTGGTTGTTCTGATCATTTGGCGAAACCAATCAAAAAAAATGATTTACTTGAATGCATGGCCAAATATCTTCCTTAAACGAAAGCACTTGATTCCATTGGGAGCAAGACAATTATTTATAATCATAAAACAACACCTTATTTAATATTGAGCCTTATGATAACATAGAGCTTTTTATTTTTTTTATTATCAGGAACAAAAAAAAAACACCAAAAGTGTTGGTAGATAAAAAAATAATTGCAAATTTGGCATATCGGATTTTAAGAGTTTAATCCTAAAATACAAATCTTTTAAATTTCACAATTATGTCGAATACAGCAACTTCCATGACTGCTAAAGATTACATGGAAAAAGAGTCACAATTCGGAGCTCACAACTATCATCCACTTCCAGTTGTTTTAGAACGAGGCGAAGGAATACATGTCTGGGATACTGATGGAAAAAAATATTTTGATTTTCTTTCAGCATATTCAGCAGTTAATCAAGGACACTGTCATCCAAAGATCATTAAGGCATTGACTGATCAAGCTCAGAAATTAACTTTAACTTCTAGAGCGTTTTATAGTGAAAACTTAGGGAAATATGAGGAATACGTAACTAAGTATTTCGGATATGATAAGGTATTACCAATGAATACAGGTGCTGAAGCTGATGAAACAGCTCTGAAACTTGTTCGTCGTTGGGGTTACGATGTAAAAGGTATTCCAGAAAATGAGGCTAAGATTATTGTATGTGATGGTAACTTCCACGGACGTACTATTACTATCATCTCTATGTCTAATGATCCAGATTCATATAAAGGATTCGGTCCATTCACACCAGGTTTTGTTTCGATTCCTTACAACGATGTTGACGCTTTAGCGAAAGAGTTGAAAAATCCTAACGTATGTGCATTTCTAGTTGAGCCTATTCAAGGTGAAGCTGGTGTATATGTACCAGAGAATGGTTTCTTGAAGAAAGCTTTCGATCTATGTAAGGCAAATAACGTATTGTTCGTTGCTGATGAGGTACAAACTGGTATCGCTCGTACAGGTAAGTTATTAGCTGTTGATCACGAAGGTGTTCGTCCAGATGTTTTGATTCTTGGAAAAGCTATTTCAGGTGGCGTTGTGCCAGTATCTGCAGTATTAGCTGATGATGAGATTATGCTTGTTATTAAGCCAGGTGAGCACGGTTCTACTTTTGGTGGAAACCCAATTGCTTGTGAGGTTGCAATGGCAGCTCTTGAAGTAGTTAAAGATGAGAAATTGGCTGAGAATGCTGAGGCAATGGGTCAGATTTTCCGCGACGAATTATCAGCTGTTAAATCTGATATGATTGAGTTAGTACGTGGTAAAGGTCTTCTTAACGCAATTGTTATTAAACCTAAAGGTGGTAAAACTGCTTGGGATGTGTGTATGCGTCTTCGCGACAACGGTATGTTAGCTAAGCCAACTCACGGACATATCATTCGTTTTGCTCCTCCATTGACAATCAATGAGATTCAACTTCGCGAAGCGATTGAGATTATTAAGAAAACAATGGCTGAATTCGAATAAAAATTTTCATATAATAAAAAGGGCTTTCCAGATGGAAAGTCCTTTTTGAAAATAGCTTAATAATTACAGGTACATCACTTAATTTCAAAATTAATTGGAATTGTATAGGATACCTTAACCAATTTCCCCTTTTGTCTTCCAGGCTTCCAAGTTGGCAAACAACTAACTGCCCGCACTGCTTCAACATCAAGAGCTGGATCAACAGATCTTACGACCCTAACACCCTCAATTTCACCTTTTTTATTTACAACAAAAGTAACAAAAACTCTTCCCACTATTCCTTTTTCAAATGCTTCCACAGGATATCTAACACTCATTGCAATATATCTTTTCAATTCCTCTTCACCACCAGGAAATTCAGGCATTTCATCAATTATAACATATACAGTACTTGTATCAACAGGTATAGGATCTGGTAAGTGTGGAATGTACTTAATCTCCTTAGTTTCAAATTTCTTTTTTTTAATATCAACTAAAAGATGAATTGTTTTCTGATTCAAAACCTCAACTGAACAATGATATTTCTTCTTCTTTAATCTAAAAGCAAGATTATATACACCAGTATTAATCTCTTCTAGAATTATAGAATCCTGTATTTTATCTCCGACAATACCCATTTTTGGAATTTCAATTTCTACAGCTAATGGTATGGTTTGAATTATTAGGTTACCTATAGTTTTTTGAACAATATTTTCAACTCCCTTTGCATCCACCAATTTAGAGTTTTCCGACTGAGCAAAAACATTTAGAATAGCAAATGCTAAAATCAATAATAAAATAATTTTCTTCATGTGTGATTTAGTAGGTTAGTAGGTTACTATTGAATGATCTGAATGATAAATCAACATTAATTAGGCTTAAAAAATTCTATTAAACATTAGAATATTTACTTTTCTGAATAATCAAATCAAAAACTTATTATTTCCTTTAAAACGGTTATAAAATAAAATAGCAATCTCGCCATGAGAACAGATTGTTCCTTGGCAAAATTGCTATTTAAATAACACTATAATTTACAATATCGTCTCTACAAGGAGAATCTCTTATTGAATAATTAATTTCGTCCGCACTACTCTATCAGGATATTGAATGGTTAAAAAGTAAACTCCCGACCTTAAATTCGATAAGTCAAAAGCCATACGATTTTTCTGAAGCGAAGTTTCTACCTTTCGAGTGGTTACGACCTTACCAGATTGGTCAAAAATCCTTAGTACTCCATCCTTTTCTGAATTTGAAAGCTCCACAAAAAATTCACCTCGGCTAGGATTCGGATAAACGGCAATACTTTCTTGAGTAAGCAATTCATTTATACCAGTAGTGATGAATATTTGTTGTTGTTTTTCACTGTTCGGACAAGCCTCATTAGAAGCCGTAAGAGTAACAGTATATCCTGTTCCTTCTGAATTATCCAAAACAAATGAATGACTCGGGTCAAAATCACTACTTAACATACCATCACCAAAATCCCATACTATCGAAGTTGCATTAACACTTAAGTTTGTGAATTCAACTTGATTGTATTCCAATTCGAAGGTGAAATCAGCAACAGGAGCTTCTATTGGACTAACTGTAACCGAATTGGAATATTGAGTTGCAAATCCCTCTTTACTAACCATAGCACGATATCTTGCATTTTCAACAACTTCATCCGTAACAAAAATCTCTGAATTTTCACCATCTACATCAACGAATACATCATCCGAATCATTGTATTTCTGCCATTGAATAGTACCATCAAATCCAACTAGAGTTATATTTGAACTTTCTCCATAACAAACCAATTCTTGGTTCGCTTTTGCTTCTCCGGCCCTATTTACTTGTGGTTCTGGAATTGTAAATGACTGAGATAATTTTGGTATTATACCCGTCCCTTCAAATTCGAGGCGTGCTCCTTCAACTTCCATTTCACTTGTTGCTGCCAAATCAATATAATTCACCAGCCCATCTATTGAAACCTGCGTGAAAGTACCAGATAAAGTCCAATCTCCATCATCACCTTTTTTTACAGCTATAGGAGTTTCATTGTCTGTTTCGCAATAATTTCTATACTGATCCTGCAACTGAAGTTGTGGTTGTCTTAGCAACGCATCTCCGTTAGTTAATGGTGCAGATGGCTCCTTAAGAATTACAAGATATTTTGATTTACCATGATTTAAAACTTGCTCAAATCGAACCGTATCATAATTTCCCGCATAAATATACATGGAATCAACACCCGATTTCTGAAGAATTGAAGCTACCGTAGGATCAAAAGTAATCCTACCTGGTACTGAAATATCATACCTACCTTCTAAACTTCTAATTCCGTAACGAATATCATCAATTAATGATCGCCATGTTTTGTTATCAGTAAATTCCACAAAGAAACTCTCATCTACATTTGCATTTGGATTACCAACAATTACAGGTGACAGAGGAATAACAATATCAAAACTATCCGAAACCATTTCTGGCAACGCATCTGAGGTGAAAAGCAACCTTGCTCCTTCTACCCTGTTTTCACTTGTTGCAGTTAAATCCAAATATTTAACAAGACCTTCTATGGCCGTAATTGTTTTTATTCCACCCAAATCCCATAAATCAACAACATCACTCTCACTTCCATCTGAATACTTAGCGGTTAAAACTTGTGTTGCATTATCATTATCACAATTGTTTTTGTATTGATCTATTAATTGTAATTTAGGTTGTTGCGCTAGTGTATCACCATTATTCTCTGGTCCAATAGGCTGATCAACAAATACCATTTCTGTTGCAACTCCATGCTCAATTATCTGCTCTACAATAGCGTTAGCATATCCATTTGCTACGATTACAATTGTATCTGTCCTTGCAATTTGCAATATTGAATCTCTATCTGGATAAAAAGTAATATTACCCGCCTCAATCAAATAAGAAGTATCAACTAAAGTTTCTCCAGCAAAACTAATTGTAGCTATAGAATCTCTCCAACTAGCATTATCACTGGCTGCAATTACAAATTCATTATCAACAGTTGCATCCAAGGCTGCTGTCAATTCGATTATTGGAACAGGTAAAGCAAATAAACTAGAAACAACAGTATCTTCTGAAAATGAGAATTGAAGAAAAGCAGAATCAATAGCTATTTCACTGATTGCCATAAGATCCGTAAAATTAACCACACCTTCAACCGCCGTAACTTCCAAAGTTCCGCTCAATTCCCATGCTTTGGAATCGTATTTTTCAACAGCTACCACAGTTGTATTATCTGTAATACAATCATTCAAATATTGATCTGTTAATTTCAATTCAGGTTGTTGCACCAATTGCTCTCCATTAATTTCTGGAGCTGTTGGCTGTTTTAAAATCAACAAACTATCAGCTAGACCATGCTGAATATCTTGCTGAATGGTATCATGAGAAAAACCTCTTGACTGCACAATTACTTCAAAGCTTCCATTCTTTTGCAAAAATTCAGATGCCGATGGAATCAATTCAAGCTCTCCTACCTGTGAAAAATTATAACTATTCGTAACCAGAACACTATCATTAACAGTCACTATATTTATTCGATTTCTCCAAACAGAATCCTCAACGAAGGTAATTTTGAAAGGATTATCGATAGTAGCTCCTATTGCTGCAGTTAATACTGGAGGAGGAGTTACATCAGGAATATCAAACGAATCAGAAACAAGTCCATCAATATCTGTTGCGCTAAACAGTATCTCAGCACCGGTGACTGAACCAGTAGAAAAAGCAGATAAATCATCAAAAGTAACCAAACCATTAACAGCTGTTCTTTCTAGTGTTCCTGATAAATCCCAAGCGCCTTCATCATTTCTCGAAACTGTGATTATCCTTTCATTATCACTATCACAAATATTCAAATACTGATCGGAGAATTCCAATATCGGCTGTTGAGTCAAAAGATCCCCATTAGCTAAAGGAGCAAGAGGTTGCTGTGTAATACTCATCGACGTAGCAACACCATGTCCTACTGTTTGCTCTACTGTTGCATCGCTGTATCCTAAAGATTTAACTGCAATGTCAAATACTCCTGCTTTTTGTAGTAAAACCTCTTCAGAAACATGGAATACAATTTTATCAGATTCTATATCATAAGCAGAAGCAGGTAAAGTATCACCATCATATGTGATAATTCCAATACTGGAAGACCATGAATCATCTATTCCAAAATAACTAAGTTCAAAATCAGCATCAACTGTAGCATCAAATTGTGTTGACAAGTTAGGTGGATTTTGTAAAGCTGGAATATCAAATGGATCTGAATCAACAGAAGTAATTCCATCACCCGTAAATGTGAGATAAGCTCCTGTTATTGCCAAGCTACTTGAGGCAGTAAGACTACGATAGTTAATCACACCATTACTTACGCCCTGCAGGATATCACCTCCTAAAGTCCAATCAGCAGTAGCCCCTTTAACAACCAATATTTCAAATGAATTTTCTGTACTACAATCATTATCGTACTGATCCTTAACGGATATTTTAGGCTGTAAATCTAATACTCCTCCATTAACCAAAGGAGCTGTAGCTTGTGTTTCAATAAATAAAGTATCTGGTTTACCATGCTTTATTTCCTGATTTACAGTAGCGTTCTGATATCCACGAGAGAAAATAATCATTTCCTTTGTAGCAGCTACCTGCATTCCAACATCTTTTGAAGGATCCATTACAATTTTACCAGATTGACTCTTGTCAAATGCTACAGAGCTTAAAAGACTTCCTCCGTAAGAAATAGAATCGATATTTCCTTGCCAATCTGCATTTGTAGAAAACGTTACATCAAACAAGGAATCTACAGTAGCTGTGGTTGAAGAAATCAATGATGGTGCAAAAAGAGGTGCTGGAATCATAAACGAATCTGACTCCTGGCTTGTTAGTCCTGTGCCAGAAAAGGTGATTGTTGCGTCTGTAACCATTTCTGTACTTCTGGCGGTAAGATCGGTAAATTCAACAATCCCGTTAGTTACCATTATCGAATTAGTTCCATCAATAATCCAGCTTCCTCCTGTTGCATTTGCTTCAATTTCTTGTTCACTATTAGTTGTACAATCGTTTAAATACTGATCTTGAATTTTAACAATTGGTTGCGTTCTAAATGTATCTCCATTATTGTCAGGGCCAAACGGTTGAGTTGTAATAACAATCGAACTAGCCGCTCCATGAGAAATTTCTTGTTGCACGGAATCTTTTAAAAATGAAGTTGATACAATATAAATATATTCGTTGGCAACAGTCTGTAAAATAACTGACTCTGCAGGTTTAAGGGTTAATTGTCCCTCAACACTTGCATCATAAGCTGCTACAGGTAAGACCTCTGCACCATATTTAATTTCTGTTATTTGATTTCGCCATACTGCATTATCGGTAAAAGTAATTGTGAAATCAGCATCGACTATAACATTCGAGGCAGCTGTTAGTACTGGCCCTGCATTTAAATCTGGGATATCAAATGTATTCGAATTTGCGGTTGTCAAATCTGTAGCCGAAAAGCTAATAAAAGCTCCTGTTACAGATCCATCACTTGCCGCCGTTAAATCAGTGTAACTAACTGATCCACTAGCTGCGGTTTTAGTCACCGTACCTCCAATCGTCCAATCGTTGGCATCCCCTTTTGCTGCCGTTATCTCAATTGTATTTTCCTCGGTACAATCATTTCCGTACTGATCCCGAAGCGTAACACCTGGTTGAGTTGCTAATTCTCCTCCATTTTCGCTAGGAGCTGCAGGTTGCAATACAATCGCCATTTCACTAGCAACTCCATGTTTTATTTTTTGAGATACACTAGCAGTATCATAACCACCTACATGAACCTCTATGTTTTTAGTATCTGCAACTTGTAAATCTGAATCTTGTGAAGGATCAAATACTATTTTCTCTGCTTGAGTTTTATCATAGGCAACTGCTGATATTAAATTGCCTCCATAGGTAATTGAATCAATAGTCAATTGCCAATTTGAATTAGCTGCAAATGTAATTTCAAAAGAACCATCAACTGTAGCACTTGAAGATGCCAATAATTGCGGTGCAGCATCCAAAGCAGGAATTGTAAATGTACTACTAACTACATCTGATAAAGAAAAAGTTGAAAAAGTAAGGGTAGCAGTCGTAATTTCTGTATCACTACTTGCAGTCAGGTCAGTAAAAGTAAAAACTCCTGAAGCGGAAGTTAAACTACCCGTTCCACCTAAAGTCCATATTCCACCTGTAGTTGCAGTGGAAATATTGGTCGTGCTATTTGTGGTACATACATTTGCATATTGATCGTGCAATTGAACAACAGGTTGAGTAGTTAGATCACCTCCATTTGCGCTCGGACCTATAGGCTGAGTTGCTATAGATAAAGCAGAAACCAATCCATGGCCTATTTCCTGAGTAATTAAAGCATTTGAATATCCATCGGCTATAATAGTTATATCCTCTGATCCTGCCAGTTGAAGCAAGGCAGACTCTGCAGGTTTAAAAGTAATTCTTCCCACATCGGTAATATCAAAAGCCAAAGCTGGTAGTGAATTTCCACCATACTGAATATCTGTAATATTCCCTCGCCAAGTAGCATCATCATTAAAACTAACGAAAAATTCATTATCAACTGTAGCATTTGTTGCCGCAGTTAATCCCGGTACACCATTAACTGGTATATCAAATGGATTTGAATCAATAGTTGAAAAACTTCCCGATGAAACACTTAAATAGGCTCCTGTAACAGCTTCTGTACTGGTTGCAGATAAATCTGTATAGGCAAATACACCTCCTATCAATGTTTGATTTGGAGAACCTCCAAGCGTCCAAACTCCAGCATCACCTTTAGCAACGGATATTGTTGTTGCATTATCGTTCGTACAAGCATTATCATATTGATCCAGACTACCAATTTCTAGTTGGCTTGCCAATAAACCTCCATTACTACTTGGTGCTGTTGGTTGTGTTAGAATACTAATTGAAGTTGGAACTCCATGTCCAATTGTCTGAGACACGGGTGTAGTATTGTTAAATCCATTAGCAGAAACAATAAGATCTGCGGCTCCTGCAATTTGTAATACTGTCGAAAGACTCGGATCAAATGTAATTTGATCTCCAACACTAACATTATATGCAGCTGCATCTACAGTATTTCCATCGTATGTTATACTGCTTATTTTACTTTGCCATGATTGTGTATCCGTAAAAGCAATCACAAATGTTCCGTCTACTGTTACTCCTGTTATTGCTGTCAAGATTGGCGGAGAATTCAATCCTAAACTAAATGTTGTTGAATTTACAGCTATTAATCCTGATGCTGAAAAAGTAATAAAAGCACTATTTACAACTTGAGTACTTGATGCAGTTAAATCAGAATAAGCTAAAACTCCTGATGAAACCACTCCAGATAAAGTACCTAGTAGATCCCAGTTTGCTGGATCATTTTCTACTGCTGTTATTGAAATTGAACTATTTCCAGTACAGACATTATTATATTTATCCTGTACATTCACTACAGGTTGCGTTTGAAAGGGATCACCATTATTCGCTGGTGTAACAGGCTCTGTAGCCATTACCAACTTTGTTGCTACACCATGACCTAAGACCTGAGAAATTGTTGCATTACTATAACCATCAACAAAAACAATAATATCTGCAGTTTTAGCAGTTTGTAGGACAGCATCCACCGAAGGATCAAAAGAAATTTTATTACTTGTTGAATTCACACTATAAGCTCCACTAGGAACAGTATTTCCATCAAAAGATATACTATCAACATTAGATTCCCAATCTACATTATCATCATAAGATATTTCAAAAACTCCATCTACTGTTGCTCCTGATGATGCAGTAAGAATTGGTGATACATTAAGGCCAAGGCTAAAATCTGAAGAAGTTATTCCTGTTAATCCAGCAGATGTGAAACTTATATTTGCTCCTGTTATATTCTCATTACTACTGGCCGTAAGGCTGGTAAAAGTAAGCGTTCCTGAGCCTGCATTTTGATTTAAAGTTCCACCCAAAGTCCAATTACCCATGTCACCTTTGGCAGCCGTAACTACCCGGCTACCATCGGAGGTACAAAGATTATCGTATTGATCAAGAATTTCAATAACGGGTTGTGGATTTAAATCTCCACCGTTAATAGAAGGAGCTCCTGGTTGAGTATTTATAGCCAATTTATTAACGATTCCATGAGCTATAGGTTGAGAAACCGATACATCACTAAAACCATTGGCTGAAACAATAAGATTTGCAGTACCTGCAGTTTGCAACGCCACTGATGCAGATGGTGTAAACACAATTTCCCCAGAAGTTCCTGTATCGTAAGCAAGTGCAACAACAGTAATACCATTGTATGTAATACCATTTATTTTAGACTGCCATCCATCGATATCTGTAAAGGTAATTGTAAAATCAGCATCAACATCAGCACTACCATCATTAGCAATGTCTGATGGTGGATTATTTAAGCCTAAACTAAAGGTAGATGAATTTACACTTGTTAAACCAGTGCTACTAAAAGATAGAAATGCACTTGAAATAGTTTCATTACTACTAGCTGTTAAGTTTGTATAGGAAAGAGTTCCTGAATTAACACTGGTCGTTGCATCACCTCCTAAGGTCCAATTTCCCGTATCACCTTTAGCAACTGTTACAGATGTGGAATTATCTGTTGTGCAATCATTATCATATTGATCCTGCAGTTTTACAACTGGTTGATTCTGAAGCTGGCCTCCATTTACACTTGGACCGGTTGGTTCAGTTACCATTACAATGGCTTTAGCGGAACCGTGACCTATAGTTTGCGAAATAGGAGAACTATTATTAAATCCATCAGAAGAAATAACAAAATCAGCTGTTCCAGCTGTCTGTAATGCTGAAGATAAGGATGGGGAAAAAGTTATTTCTCCACTTGTTGCTGTATCATAGGCAGCATTATCAACTGTAGTTCCACCATAAGTGATACTACTAATATTTGATTGCCAGTTATTTTCATCTGTAAAAGTAATGGTAAATGGATTATCAACTGTAACACTACCAGCTGCTGTTATATCAGACGGTGCACTATTTAAGCCCAACCCAAAATCAGAAGATGTAACCGAACTGATTCCCGGAGAAGTGAATTCAATACTTGCACCAGTAACTTCCAATGCACTACTTGCCGTTAAGCCTGAGAAAGCCAATACTCCTAAATTAGCATTCTGATCAAGCGTACCTCCAAGAGTCCAATTCCCAGCATCTGCTTTTGAAGCAGTGATTGTTCTATTTCCATCTGTCGAACAAAAATTATTATACTGATCTCTAATTTCAATAGCCGGCTGAGGATTTAAATCCCCACCATTTATTGTAGGAGTACCTGGTTCTGTTGTTATTGCCAATTGATTTGCAGCTCCATATCCAATAGTCTGGGACAATGGTGAAGTATCATTAAAGCCATCAGAAGATATAATAAAATTAGCTGTTCCCGAAGCTTGCAGAGCCGTTGTTTGAGAAGGATTAAAAGTAATTTGATTACCTACACTTGTATTGTAAGCAGCTGCATTTACAATATTACCATTGTAAGTTATACTTGATATTTTACTTTGCCAAGATTGTGAATCAGAAAAAGTCACTATAAACGGAGCATCAACAGTAGCTCCACTAGCAGCAGTAAGCACAGGAGGTGTATTCAATCCCAAATTAAATGTTGCGGAATTCACTCCTGTCAATCCAGATGCGGAGAAAGAGATAAAAGCACCATTTACAATTTGAGTACTTGATGCTGTTAAATCAGAATAAGTCAAAATTCCTGATGCGACTGTTCCCGATAATGTTCCTTGCAAATCCCAGGAAGCAGGATCGTTTTCTTCTGCGGTAATTGATACTGAACTATTACCTGTACAAAGGTTATTATACTGATCCCGAACATTAACAACAGGTTGAGTTTGAAATGAATCTCCATTATTCGCAGGAGCAATAGGCTCTGTAGCTACCACTAAATTATCAGCTGCTCCAGGTCCAATTACCTGAGATATTACTGCTGTAGCATATTGCGAAACAAATATCTCAATATTTCCTGTTTTAGCAGTTCTTATTTCTGAATCTACTGCAGATGCATCGAATACAATTTTATTCGGAGTTGAATTTATCGTATAAGCAGCTTGAGGAAGTAAGGTTCCATCAAACAGAATTGAATCAATATTTGATTCCCAAAAAGTATTATCCGGTGAATAAGAAATTTCGAAAATATCATCTACAGTTACACCTGTTGCAGCAGTAAGAGATGGTGAAGGATTAACTCCAATAGTAAAGGCATTTGATTCATCTGAAAAAGAGCCCAAATCAAACGTTATTGTAGCATTATCAACCTGCATATCACTACTCGCAGTAAGATCTGTAAAAGTAACAATTCCTCCGGAAGCTGTACCAGGATTTGTTCCACCTACTGTCCAAGTTCCATCACCCGTTTCGCTCAATGTAACTGTGCTAGTACCATCCGTAGTGCAATTGTTATTGTACTGATCTTTAAGTTGAAGTATTGGTTGAGCATCTAAAGTACCACCGTTAGACAAAGGAGCTGTTGGCTGAGTAGTAATTGAAAATTGACTTGCGGAACCATGAATTAAGTTCTGATTTATTGTTGCATCGGCATAACCATTGGCAACGATCAAAATTTCACTATTTGTACTTCCATCGTGAGGCGTTTGAAGTTCGCTATTACCTCCTGATGGAATAAAAGTAATTAAATCTGATCCTGTGTCGATTGTATAATCAGTACCTAAAACTAGCGAAGCTCCATTATAGCTAACAGAGGCAATACTTGTCTCCCAAGTTGCATCGTTCGCATAATTAATATTGAAATTAGCATCAACAGTAGGGTTTGTTGCTGCCGTAAGTGCTGGAGAAGAATTTACTGGAATTGCAAAAGCATCAGAAGCAAGTGTAAAAGAAGCAATTTCAAAGGTAAGTGTAGCATTGGCAACTTCAACATTACTGCTTGCCGTAAGATCCGTAAAGGTAATTATACCTGAGGATGCAGCAGGATTTGTTCCATCTACTGTCCAAGTTCCATCACCCGTTTCGCTCAATGTAACAGTGCTAGCATCATCCGTAGTGCAATTGTTATTGTACTGATCTTTAAGTTGAAGTATTGGTTGAGTTGCCAAAGCACCTCCATTTGAAGTAGGAGCTGTTGGTTGAGTTGTTATAGAAAGTCGGCTTGCTGCTCCGTGCGTTAAAGTTTGAGACACTGTTGCTACACTATAAGTATTAGCAGTAATTTCCACATTGCCAACACCAGCAGTTTGTAAGACTGAATTACCTCCTCCTGGTTTTAAACTAATTGTACCAGCTCCTTTATCAACAACATAATCTGTTGTTACAGTTAAAACGGTACCTCTATAAGATAAAGTTTGAATTGAATCTGCCCAATTTCCATCATCTGTAAATAATATAACAATATCAGAATCGATATCATTATCTGTTCCTGCAGTTAGAGGTGGTGGGCTTGTTAGCGGAATATTAAATGTAGCTGAGTTAACAGCAGTTACATCAGCAGAAAAACTAATTTGCGCAGTTGATACGACTACATTACTTGTAGCTGATAAATCAGAATAAGTAAGTAATCCCGTGTCTGCATTTTGCACTAACGTACCTCCCAAAGTCCAAGTGCCACCATCTGCTTTTGCCACAGTAATCTCACGCGGACCATCACTAGTACATCTATTTCCATATTGATCTTGAACCTCAATTTCTGGTTGCGTTGAAAAAGCACTGCCATTCACTATATCAGCTACTGGTTCAGTTTCAACACCTAATTTAGTAGGAGCTCCATGTGCGAGACTTTGTTCGATTGTATCATTGTCAAATCCCGTTGCTACAATTACAATATCACTATCAGGATTTCCATCATGTGGAATTTGAAGAACATTATTACCCCCTGATGGATCAAAAGTAATCCTATCTAAACCAGTGTCAATAGTATAATCCGTTGATAAAGCTAAGGCTATTCCATTATAAGTAATAGATGTAATGTTCGTCTCCCAAGACGCATCATTTGCGTATCCAATAAAAAAAGTTCCGTCAACTGTAGGTGAGATAGCTGCGGTTAGTACTGGGGGAGTTTGAGCAAATAAAATAGTGGAGAATACACATAGGTATCCCAAGAGTAAATATTTTTTCATAACATAGGACTTTAGGTAACTAACATGAAAAATATACCAAAGTCTATACCACCAAACACTACCTGCTAATTATCTGACACTTATGTGAATAATGTAAATCTATAGATATATCCGATATTGGATAATTACAACACCCACTATGAAAAACTTAGCACTTACAAGCCTTTCAGTAAAAATATCTCGATGCATCCCTTTTTGGATGATTTATCCAATTTCGGATAACAAAAAAGGCCGAATCTTATCGATTCGGCCTCTGTATTCTATTATTAAGTTCTTATTCCTTTACAGATGATTCATTTGCAAAATTAGGAACATGATGCCTTATTTTAAAATCTCTCGAGTAGTTTACAAAATGGACACCTTGATTCTCCAAACCTCCAAAAGCATTTACTCTCTTAAAATCAAAATGAGATTGCAAAAGATCAACTTGCAACTCCTTTAAATGATCTGGAAACTGATCTCCAAAATGACTAACTGCTTTTGAAAAGTAACGACATAAATCAAAACCTCTGAAGCTAAAATCATTAGGTTCACATTTGAACTTGCTTCTAAAATCAGTAACGAACGCTTCAATTTTTTCTTCCTTATAATCAATATGATAAGGAGTTAAAATACTCAAATTTAAATTGTAAAAAAGTTCAGATTCAAGACTATTGTATCGTTTCCAAACTGGAAATCCCATTAAACGGATAGCAAACCTTTGACTCAAAACATTTAAGTTTGAGATAATATTTTCTACATAAGGTTGTTTTGTCGAAGGCAATAAAATAACATTTTCGCAGGTATCAGACAGAATTCTTTCAATTCCGAAAAGACCATATTCTTCAAATGAAATTTTTCGATAACTCATCTCATCATTCTTCCAATACTCACCTTTCTCAAATAAGTGACGTTCAATATCCTTTACCAACTGATATTCACTCAAATGTTGATAGCGATCAGGATGAACGACAATCAAATTTTTCATATCAAAATCAGCACTTACATAATCTGAAATACGACCACATATAGACTCAATTGACGTATTTAACTGAATCACATAAGGGTTCGTTTTTAAGAGTGAATTTTTAGGAGAAAGAGGTGAAATAATAGGAATTCCTCTTTTTTGAGCAAAATCCGCTACAAGAGAAAATGTATTTGAATAAACAGGTCCAATTACAAAATCCAAATCAGTGTACTGAATACCAGAAAGTATACGTTGCACTTTCGATGGCTTTCGCTCCGTATCAAAAACATGTAAATCAACTGACAGCCCCTCTTTTTGCAATGAATCTACTGCTAATAGAATTCCTTGATAGAAACGTATAAAATTATGCGATTTAGGATATATAACTCTTGTATTTCGCTCATTTACTATCTTTAAAGTATCTCTATAAGTTACAATTTCATTAATTGTATCATTCGCTTCTAAATACAGTGGCAAAAATAAGGCAATTCGAATTTTTTCCTGAGATAAAGGTCTTTTAACCTCTTCTCTTACAACAAGAACCTGCTCCTCAATTTCATTAACCAGTGTATCTTTCTCCACTGGTTTCTCAACAAAGTACTCGGGAGGAACAAGATATCTCGGAATTCTCACCCAAGATCCAATAGTAAGAGTCTTCCCTTTTAATTGAGGATTTAGCTTCCTAAATTTCTTTAACTTCATGAAAAATTTTCGAGCTATAGCTAATTCTGTATCCCCTTTCTCAATAACATGATAATAGTATTTTTTATCATGTTTTGGATGAGTTTGGACAACAATCTCTTTTTCCTTTTCTTTTTTATGCACTTTAGGAACCCTAAGTACAGAACCTAAACTTAAAATATCCTCAACATTTGGATTTGCTTTTTTAATAAGATCTATAGAAAGATCATATTTCTTAGAAATAGAATAGAAAGTATCTTCCTTCTTTATCACATGATAAATAAATTGATCATCTTCCTTTTTCACCAACATAGGAGCAACAGCTGTTTTAGAATCTACAACTGGAATTCTTAGCACTTCACCTACATTAACTGTAACCTCTGTTTTGTGATTCACTCGTAAAATTACGGAAAGCTCAACACCATACGCCCGGCTGATAGAAAACA
>JADGFH010000777.1:389-3078 GCA_016743925.1 Labilibaculum sp. | reverse complement strand
CCACTACGTCTGCCGCATGAAGTGTAAGGGCATTTTGACCTTATAAACTTTCAAATTGCGCGGAGCCGAAGCGTTGGTTTGTAACCAGACGGGCTTATACGTATTGTTAATAATGTTTTTGCCATCTACATTTGGGATCAAAAACTATGCGTATAATAGAATCAAGTTTTCGGAAGTTATATCAGGAGTATCTGGATTCCGGATTAAGTGTGCGAGATTTTTGCACCAATCAGCACTTTGCTGTATCGACGTTTTATAATCGAAAAAAGAAACTAGAACTAAAAGAAACCAAACCGGAATTTGTTCCTCTGCTTATAGGCAACCAACCAGTGGTTAGTACAAATAAACATTCCGAAGTTGCTTTAAGGAACGAAGAGCTATTGATCGAAGAAAACAATCTAGAGTTTACTTTTCCCAATGGCACCAAATTGCAAGTTAGAGGCAACGCTGACTTGGCCTTACTCAAAACCATTGTTCACCTATATTAATTGTAGTCTATGTTTTATTTACATGGGAAGCTGCAATACTTCCTTTATCCGGCTCCGGTAGATATGCGTAAGAGCTTCTATACGCTTAGCGGCATTGTTTCGTCGGTGATGAAGCGCAATGTGCAGGATGGTGAGGTGTTTATCTTTGTCAACCGCAACTTAACCATCATGAAGGTATTGCATCTAGAGCATGGCGGTTTGGTGATCTACCACAAAAGGCTTGAGAACGGAGTTTTTAAGCTTCCAACTTTTAATGAAAATATCGTATCACAACCAATCAGTTGGCAAGAATTAATGACGATTGTGAGCAATGTAAAACCCATAACAAAACGATTAAAAAAACGTCGAAAAAACATCTAAAATCGGCATCTCACTTTTGGCTAAATCCCTTGATTTCACTATCTTTATGACATAATCAGAAGGGAATAAATGAGCCAAAATTCAGATAACGAAACATTACTTCAAACGTTGCTTCACGAGCGTGACGAGATGTATTGCGAACTTTCTCGTTATCGAAGTGCAGATAGTGACAATATGGAGGCCGTTGAGGCTCGGAGCAAGGAGCTGGAAGCATTAGTTAGTAAACAGCAAGAACAAGTCAGTAAGCTGGAAGAGCAGGTCAATAAACTTACAGACCAATTGGCCTGGTATCGCCGCCGGTTCTGGAAAGCCTCCAGCGAACGCTTTATTCCTTCCGATCCTAACCAGCGCAAGATAGACTTTGACGGACTGGATATATTGCCAGAAGAAGAAGCGATGGTCAAAGAAGCTGACAAGGAGCTATTGGCTTACAAACATAAAAGACCACAAAAAGGAAAAAAGAAACCTGTTCGCTTACCTCTTCCCGAAGATCTTCGTCGGGAAGAAGAAGTCATCGAACCGGAAGGCATTAATGACAATTGGGTGCGTATTGGTCAGGAAGTGACCGAAGTATTGGAACATAAACCCGGAGAACTGTTTGTGCGTCGCATTACCCGTCCCAAATATGCAGCAAAAACACCTGAGCAAGAACAGGAAGGGGCAGCCGTAAAGGTTGCATCACTTCCTCCTTTACCATTACCACGAAGTAATGCAGGAGCTTCACTTTTAGCCGAGTTGTTAATCAACAAATATCAATATCATTTGCCGTTTCATCGCCAGATAAAAATGTTTAAACAAATCGGTGTCAGCTTAGCGGCTTCAACCATCAACGGTTGGTTTCAAGGCAGCTGCGATCTGCTCCGTGCCTTGTACTTCCGCTTACAAGAAGTGGTAATGGAATCGGATTACATACAAGTAGATGAAAGTACTGTGCCGGTAATCAATAACGAGAAGCACAAAACCGTAAAAGCTTATCTGTGGATGGTTCGTTCTGTAATGAACAAACTGGTTTTCTTTCATTACGACAAAGGCTCCCGAGCACAAAAAGTAGTAGTTGAACTGTTACATGGTTTTCAAGGAGCCATCCAAACCGATGGCTACCAGGCTTACTCTATTTACGAACAAAAGAAAGGCGTTCTGTTATTGGGATGCTGGGCTCACGCACGCCGTAAATTCGAAGAAAGTCTTGCCGAAGACAAATCCGGGTCTGAATATGCATTGGCACAAATAGGCAAACTCTACCAGGTGGAAACCATGGCAACAGAACAAAACATGGATGATAAACAAAGGGCAGAATTACGACAAAGATTGGCTTATCCAATTATGGTTGCTTTTGAAAAATGGATTGCAAGTTATTACCCAAAAGTATTGCCCAAAGGACGCATGGGCAGAGCTCTGTCGTATACCTATTCTATTTTCCACCGCTTGTCGCGATATCACTTGGATGGAAAATATAAGATTGATAATAATCTGGCCGAAAATGCCATAAGACCTTTGGCTTTAGGTCGCAAAAATTATTTATTCTGTGGTAATCATGATGCTGCAGAAAATGCCGCTGTCATATATTCTTTGCTTGGTTGTTGTAAAGCCGCTGATGTAAACCCAAGAGAATGGCTAAACGATGTGCTGACAAAGATACCTGTATACAATAATGATTACTCATTAGATTTAGCCGACCTTTTACCGCATAACTGGAAGAACTCCTAGAATAGTGAGAATTGTCCAAGGATTCTTTGCTATGTTGGAATGTCTCTCAATAACAAAATTAATTCAGCTTTATTGACGTCCGAGCGCGAATGCTTACGAAATAATGAAGCTTGTACCTTGACAACTTTTGGTAT
>JADGFH010000777.1:0-379 GCA_016743925.1 Labilibaculum sp. | reverse complement strand
GAGCGCGAATGCTTACCCTACAACCAAATACTGCTTTCCGCTTTAAGTAAGGCCTCATTTCCTAAATCTGCAAAAGACTTTGTTGGCACTTGGGATCTGTTTTTAAATCCGGTTCAACTTTCTGGAGAACCTTTTGAATCAGGCATTATTGGATTCAATACTTTTACCTCCAACGATTCGTTAAGCCTACATAATGTATATAAAATAGAGTTTACGGAAGACGAACTGGCAACAATATATTTTAATGGCGGCGAGATACAAAAAAGCTTTTATTCAGTTAAAGATTTTAGCAACAACGAACCATATATTATAAAATTTTCGAAAAATGATGATTTTAAATTAACCATGTTAGTTTCTCCCTTAGCCAGTGGTTTAATGG